>NZ_JBSGUP010000694.1:0-4210 GCF_053607985.1 Streptomyces sp. NPDC055078 | reverse complement strand
TCCGTCCTCAAACGCCGGAGGGGCTGGAACGGCTGCCGTGTCTGCCCGGGGCGGCCCGGTCCGGGCCGCCCACCACCAGGGCCCGTCCTCAAACGCCGGACAGGCTGGGTTTGGCACCTGGTCCCGGGAGGCAGGCCGGATGGGCTGGGCGGCCCTCGGCCCAGGCACGGGCGGCCCGGGGCCACCGGGGCGTGCCCAGCGGGCACGAGCAGCGCGGGCGGGGGCTACATGCGGGCGATGTTGCGTTCGTAGACGAGGCGGAGGCCGATGAGGGTGAGCCACGGCTCGTGCTCGTCGATCTCCGAGGACTCCCCGAGCACCATCGGCGCGAGCCCACCCGTCGCGATCACCGTCACCTCGCCCGGGTCCTCCGCCAGCTCCTTCTTCATCCGGCGGACCACCCCGTCCACCTGCCCGGCGAATCCGTAGACGATCCCGGACTGCATCGCCTCGACGGTGTTCTTGCCGATCACGCTCCTCGGCCGGGCCAGCTCGATCTTGCGGAGCTGGGCGCCCTTCACACCGAGGGCCTCGACGGAGATCTCGATCCCGGGGGCGATCACCCCGCCCGCGTACTCCCCCCGGGGGCTCACCGCGTCGAAGGTGGTGGCCGTGCCGAAGTCGACCACGATCGCGGGCCCCCCGTAGAGATCGACGGCCGCGACCGCGTTGATGATGCGGTCCGCGCCGACCTCCTTGGGGTTGTCCATCAGGATCGGCACCCCGGTCTTGATGCCGGGCTCGACCAGGACGGCCGGGACGTCGCCGTAGTAGCGGCGGGTCACCTCGCGCAGCTCGTGCAGGACGGAGGGGACGGTGGAGCAGATCGCGATGCCCTCGATGCCGTCGCCCAGCTCCATGCCGAGCAGCGGATGCATCCCCATCAGGCCCTGGAGCAGCACGGCCAGCTCATCGGCGGTGCGGCGGGCGTCCGTGGAGATACGCCAGTGTTCGACGATCTCCTCGCCGTCGAAGAGACCGAGGACCGTGTGCGTGTTGCCTACGTCGATGGTGAGCAGCATCAGACATCGGCCCCACGGAGATCGAGACCGATGTCGAGGATCGGCGACGAGTGGGTCAGCGCGCCGACGGCGAGGTAGTCGACGCCGGTCTCCGCGTACGCGCGGGCGTTGGCGAGCGTCAGCCGGCCGGAGGATTCGAGGACCGCGCGCCCGGCGACCAGGGCGACGGCCTCCGCCGTCAGCCCGGGGGTGAAGTTGTCCAGCAGAATCAGGTCGGCACCCGCGTCGAGCACCTCGCGCACCTGGTCCAGGGTGTCCACCTCGACCTCTATCGGGACGTCGGGGAACGCGTCCCGTACCGCCTTGAAGGCCGCCGCGACACCCCCGGCCGCCACCACGTGGTTGTCCTTGACGAGGGCCGCGTCCGACAGGGACATCCGGTGGTTGACGCCGCCCCCGCAGCGCACCGCGTACTTCTCCAGGGCGCGCAGGCCGGGCGTCGTCTTGCGGGTGTCGCGGACCTTCGCCCCCGTACCCTCCAGGGCGTCCGCCCAGGCGCGGGTCGCGGTGGCGATGCCGGAGAGCCGGCACATGATGTTCAGCGCGCTGCGCTCGCCGGTCAGCAGCTCCCGGGTGCCGGCGGTGACGGACAGCAGTTTCTGGCCCGCCTCGACGCGGTCGCCGTCCTCGACATGCCGCTCGACGGCGAACTCGCTGGTGGCCACGACCGACAGGATCGCCTCGGCGACCTGGATGCCCGCGACCGTACCGGCCTCGCGGGCGGTGAAGTCGCCGGTCGCGGTGGCGCCCTCAGGGATGGTCGCCACGCTCGTCACATCCGCACCGCCGTCGAGGTCCTCGCTCAGCGCGAGGTGGGCGATGTCCTCGACCTGTACGGGGTCGAGCCCCGCGGCCTCCAGCAGCGCGGCGAGGGCGGGGTCGAGACCGCACTCGTACTCCCCCTCCTGCCCGGCGCCGTCCGCACAGCCGCAGGAGTCCCCGCGACCGATCTGGATCAGCGGGACGTCCACTGGGACTGGGCGCTCTTCCGGCGCATCCGGCGTGCTCACGATGACTCCATAGGGGCGTGGGGGTCGGTCGGGGGGAAAGCGGTGCCGTCCGTGCGGGTGACGACAAGGGAGCGGTCGGGGGCCAGGCGTACCACCAGATGGCGGCGCCAGGCGGAGTCGTCGCGGTCGGGGCGGTCCTCGCGCCAGTGGCAGCCGCGGGTCTCCTCGCGCGCCAGGGCGGCGGCGGTCAGCACCCGGGCGACACAGAGCAGATTGGACGTCTCCCAGGACTCGACTCCGGGTTCGGCGGTCTTGTCGTCGGCGACGGCGGCTGCGCTTGTGGCTGTGGCTGCCCTTGTGGCTGTGGCTGTGGGGTCTGCTGCGGCTGCCGGGTCGACTGTGGCTGCGGGGGCGGCTGTGTCGCTGACTGCGGCTGCGGGGCCGGCCGTGGTGGCGTCGGCGTCTACGGCTCCGTCCCCGGCGCCGCCCGAGGCCGCCGCCGCGCGGTGCACCGCCTCCAGCGCCGCCGCCGCCTCGCGCAGCGACGCGGCGGAACGCAGGACACCCGCCCCGAGCGACATGATCCGCTGGATTCCGGCGCGGGCCTCAGGGGCGATCAGTGGCAGTACGCAGGTGCTCGCCGGGGCCGAGGGCGCACCGACCGCCGGGACCCCGGCGGCCGTATCGGCTGCGGCGGTATCGGTGGC
The DNA here is from genome assembly GCF_053607985.1 of Streptomyces sp. NPDC055078. Taxonomy (NCBI): domain Bacteria; kingdom Bacillati; phylum Actinomycetota; class Actinomycetes; order Kitasatosporales; family Streptomycetaceae; genus Streptomyces; species Streptomyces sp. NPDC055078. The sequence goes on along the minus strand of NZ_JBSGUP010000694.1, from coordinate 1,531 downwards.
CGTATCGGCTGCGGGGTCGGCGGCGGGGTCGGCCGCGGTGACAGCCGTATCGGCCGTGCCGCCCGCGATATCCGCGATGTCCGCCGCGATGCGCTCCGCGAAGACGAGGCCCTCCAGCAGGGAGTTCGATGCGAGCCGGTTGGCGCCGTGGACGCCGGTGCAGGCGACCTCCCCGCAGGCCCAGAGCCCGGGGACGGTGGTGCGGCCGTGCAGATCGGTGCGTACGCCCCCGGAGGCGTAGTGGGCGGCCGGGGCGACCGGGACCGGTTCGGTGACGGGGTCGATGCCATGGGCGCGGCAGGCGGCCAGAATCGTGGGAAAGCGCCGCTCCCACATCTCACGGCCGAAGTGCCGGGCGTCCAGATACATATGGTCCGCGCCCTGCTCCCGCATCCGGCGCATGATGGCCTTGGCGACGATGTCGCGGGGAGCCAGCTCGGCCAGTTCGTGCTGCCCGAGCATGAAACGGGTGCCGGACGCGTCGACGAGATGGGCGCCCTCTCCCCGTACGGCCTCGGAGACCAGCGGCTGCTGGCCCTCCGAGTCGGTCCCCAGGAACAGCACCGTCGGGTGGAACTGCACGAACTCGATGTCGGAGATCTCCGCCCCGGCGCGCAGGGCGAGCGCCACGCCGTCGCCGGTGGAGACGGCAGGGTTGGTGGTGGCGGAGAAGACCTGGCCCATACCGCCGGTGGCGAGGACGACGGCGGGGGCGTGGACGGCTCCGACGCCGTCGTGCTGGCCCTCGCCCATGACATGGAGGCTGACGCCCGCCGTACGCCCTGCGGCGTCGGTGAGCAGATCCAGGACCAGCGCGTTCTCGATGATGCCCAGATCGGCTTCGCGGACCGCGCCGACCAGCGCGCGGGAGATCTCCGCGCCCGTCGCGTCGCCGCCCGCATGGGCGATCCGGCGCCGGTGGTGGCCGCCCTCGCGGGTGAGCGCTATCCCGCCCCCGGCGGCGGTGTCGAAGTGCGCTCCGGTGGCGATCAGCCGGTGCACGGCGCCGGGGCCCTCGGTGACGAGCGCCCGGACGGCGTCCTCGTCGCAGAGCCCGGCGCCCGCGACGAGGGTGTCGGCCAGATGCTGTTCGGGGGTGTCGCCGTCGCCGAGCGCGGCGGCGATACCGCCCTGGGCCCAGCGGGTGGACCCGTCGTCCAGCCGGGCCTTGGTGACGACGACCGTACGGAGCCCGGCGGCGGTACAGCGCAGGGCGGCGGTCAGACCCGCGACGCCGGAGCCGACGACGACGACATCGGCCGAGATGGCCCAGCCGGGGGCGGGGGCGGCCAGCCGTATACCGGTGGTCTGCGGGGCGCCGGTCACGAGGTGGCTCCGAACCTGAGAGGAATGTTGTCGATCAGCCGGGTCGCGCCGACCCTGGCGGCGACGGCGAGGATCGCCTCGCCGTGGTGGTCGTCGGCGACCTCGGTGAAGGTCGCCGGGTCGACCAGGGCCAGATAGTCCAGGTCGAGGGGCGGGGTCGCGCGCGCGGCCTCGTCGAGGACCGTACGGGCCGCCGCCCGTACGG
>NZ_JBSGUP010000693.1:0-4213 GCF_053607985.1 Streptomyces sp. NPDC055078 | reverse complement strand
GACCGAGGGTGATCGTCCCCGGCTTCAAGGACGCCCAGCCGCTTCTCGGCGACCTGGCCGACGGCCTCGGCCATCTCGACCTGGGCGCACCGGAGTTCGGTGACCGGGCGGCGGTGCTGGCCGCGCTGGCGGCCCGTATCAAGGAAGCCGCCCCGGGGGAGTGGGTCCGCGCCGACCGCTACGACGAGACCCGCACCACGCCCGGCGCGCTCACCCGCGGCGAGCTGGACTCCCTGGGCGGCGCCGCTCCCGTCCTGGTGACGCATGTCTCGGACCACAGCGCCGTACTGACCTCCCCGGCCCTGCGGCCGGCCGGGCTCGCCCCCGAGCGGGTCCCGGACGGCCGGGTGCACGGACCGGAGCTGTTCCGGCTGCTGTGGAGCGACGAGGCGATCGTGGACAAGCCGTCCACGGACGGCTGGATCGCGGGTGTCGAGCGGCTCGCCGCGCGCTATCACACGGCAGGCATCACCTTGGTGGGCGACGCACTGGTCTCCCCCGGGCAGCTCGGCCGCTACCAGGAGGCCCGCCGCCGGGGAAAGCTGACGGTCCGGGTGAACGCGCTCATCGGAGTCGGTGCGGGCCGCCTGCCCGCGCCCCGGGCTGGTCCATCGCATCGAGCACTGCACGGTCCTCGGCCCCGGCCTGGCGGCCCGGATCAAGGCGGCGGGACTGGCCGCGGTCCCCTTCGGCTCGTACCTCACCGCTCATGGCACCAAGCTGCTCCAGTGGTACGGGCCCGAGCGGCTGCACCGGATGTTCCCGCACCGGACACTGCTGGACCACGCCATCCCGGTGGCCGGTGCCTCCGACCACAGCGCGGCACCGTATGAACCGCTGATCGCGCTGCGGGACAGGTCACCCGTACCTCTCCCGACGGGGTGGTACTCGGCGGCAGCCAGCGGATCACGGCGGCGGAGGCGCTGTGGATCCAGAAGGCCGGCTCGGCGACGGTCGCGGGGGAAGCCTCGCTCAAGGGCAGCCTGACTCCCGGACGGCTGGCGGATTTCGTCGTGCTGGAGGACGATCCGCTCACGGCGGCCCCGGGCGCACTGGCGGAGATCGGGGTACGGGAGACGGCGGTCGGCGGGTCACCCGCTGGACGGACGGCCGCCGCTGACCGACAGCCGAGACAGCACACCACCCGGCCGGGAGCCGGGTGGTGACCACCCCACCGCCGGACGGGGAAGACCCGATGACCGGCAGTCCCTGCCACCGGACAGGGGGCGGCCGATGACCGGCAGCCTCCACCGCCGAACAGGAAGCGAGCGATGACCAGCAGTCCCCACCGCCGGACGAGGAACACCCGATGACCGGCCGACCGCTGCCGCTGGACGACGAGGCCCGCGCCGAACTGGACGCGCTGCGCACGGGCCTGGCCGGGTTGCCTGGCCCTGGCCCTGGCCCTGGCCCCGTCCCCGGCCCCGGCGTGCCCCGGGCGCCGGCCCGCCCCCGCCCGGCGCTGCCCGCGCTGCCCGGGATCCACCCGGGGCCCGCCGGGCCCGCCGTCGACCCCGTGCGGGCCGAGCGGCTGGACGCCCGGCTCGGCGCGCTGACGTGGACCGACTGGGACGCGGACTTCGCCCCGAACGGCCCGTTGTCCGGGCCGGCCGTCGGCATCAAGGAGAACTTCGATGTCCACGGCCGCCCGACCCGGGCCGGGCGTGCCGCCGTGCCCCCGCCCGCCGACCGGGACGCGGCGGCCGTGGCCCTGTTGCGGGCCGCCGGTGCGCGCCTGGTGGCGGGGTGCGCGATGACCGAACTCGCCGTCTGTCTGGACGGCAATCCGCACCGTCCCGAGACCCGTAACCCGGTGGACGACACCCGTATCGCCGGGGGCTCCTCATCCGGTTCCGCCGTCGCCGTCGCCGTCGCCGCCGGATTCGTGGCGGCGGCCCTCGGCAGTGACACCGGCGGTTCCGTGCGGATCCCGGCGGCGCTGTGCGGGGCCGTCGGATTCAAACCGACCTACGATCTGCTGCCCCGCGAAGGCTGTGTGCCGCTGTCCCCCTCGCTCGACCACGTCGGTGTCATCACCCCGGACACGGCCACGGCCCTGGCGGCCTTCCTCGCGATGACCGGCCCTGACTCCTGCCCCGTTCCCGCGCCGCTACGGCGCCGGATCCGGGTCGGCTGGCCCGTCGACTGAACCGCCGCGGCCGACCCCTCGGTCAGCGCGGTCTGCCGGGCCGCGCTCGCCGCACTGCCCGACTCGATCGACGTCGTACCCCTGGAGCTGCCGCTGACCACCCGCACCTCGGTGATCACCAATGTGGCCGTACTCGCCGCGGAGTCGGCGACCGCGCTACCGCCCGCTGTCACGGACGGCTCCACCGATCCGCGCGCGCTCGCCCTCATCTCGGCCGGTGCACATCTGACGGAGGACGAAGTACGCAACGCCCATCAGCAGCGGCTGCGGATCGCGAGTGAACTGCACATCGCGCTCCGCTCCGTCGATGTGATCGCCACGCCGACCGTCGCCGTCACCGCGCCGACCATCGGCACCTCCGGCATTCCGCTGTCCGATGGGCGCACCCCGCGCCGGCCCGACATCGGCGACCACTTCACCGCCGCCGCCAACAGCACCGGCTTCCCCGCCGTGTCGCTGCCCGTGGCGCCGGTGGACGGCCTGCCCGTCGGTCTCCAGCTCATCGCCGGTCCCTACGAGGACGGCTGGCTGCTGCGGCTCGCGGCGCTGCTGGAAACTGTCGCGGCGGCCTGAACAACTCGGCTCCGGCCCGTTCGGGTTCGCCCTTGCGGGCCGGGAGATGCCGGCGGGGACGGTCGACCTGCGTTACCCGGTGATCGCCTGTATCTCCCGCTCGATGATTTCCCACAGCGGCACGCCGTCGCAGTTGCCGAGGACGACGCCGACCCAGCCGGTGTCCGGGTAGATGTTCCAGCTGGCGCCGACGCCGGGGTCGCCGCCGGCGCGTCCCCATACCCACTGGCCGTTGACGAGGCTGACCGGCAGCGTGTAGGCGCCGAACGACGCGTCGGCTGGGGCTGCCCGGCCGTTCCGCAGGCCGCCTCCCTGGGGGGCGTGGGGGATCTTGGCCCCGGTGAACAGCTCGGCGTAGTGCCGGTCCAGCACCGTGCCGTCGCGGAGCGCGTGCGCGAACCGGACCAGATCCGGCGCGGTGGCGAAGCCGCCGTCCCCGGGGGCGTCGATGAAGTTGCGGCCCGGGTTTCTGCCCGGCTGGTGCGGGCTCGGGCTGCCCTGGTCCAGATTGCGGACGGCGTCCACCAGGCTGCCGTCGGCCAGTTGCATATACGGGTGCGCGATGCGCTCGTCGGTGAGCCACTGCGGCCTGGTGTAGAACCCCGTGCCGGTCATGCCGCAGCGTCCGAAGATGTGTTCCTGGACGTAGTCCCAGTACGGTGTGCCGGTCACGGCCTCCACGATCAGCGCGGGGATGGCGACCTCGGCACCGGCGTGGTCGGTGGGCGTACCGGGGGCGGCGACCAGCTTCGCCCGCCGGGCCCACCGCTCGTTGTACTCGCGCACCTCCTCCCGGCTCCGGAAGACGCGCTGCACATCCACCTCCGGGTTGCTCAGCCCCGAGGTGCCGGACAGCAGATGGTGGATGGTCACCTGCCCGGCGATCTCCTGGGCGAAGCCCTTCAGATACGTGCCCACCGTGTCCCACAGCTTCAACCTGCCCCGCTGCGCCAACTGCAGGATGGCCACCGCGCCGAACGGCTTGCCCGCCGAGCTGAGGGAGAACGCGGTGTCCTCGTGGTTGCGTACCTCCTCCTCCCTGTCGGCCATGCCGTAGCTGCGCGACAGCACCGTCCGGCCCCGGTGCGACAGCAGCACCACACCGGAGAACCTGTCCTCGGCGGCGAGTCTCGCCACGTACCGGTCGTAGGCCCCGCCGGGACGGGTGTCCGGCGGGATCGCGCGGGAGTCGGCTGGGGCCGGGGCGGCGTGACCGGGGCGGGCGTTCACCAACTGCGCGCCGGCCGCCGCCACACCGCCGGCCGCCAGCCCGCCCCACCCGAGCAGCCGCCGCCGGTCGATACCACCTACGGAGTCCGAGTCCATGCATACCGTCCTTCGTGATCGACGAACCGACCACTGATGCGCGGTGGTCGATACCTCCACTGAAGACGGTGGAGTGTTGCGGTGGTGTATGCGCTTCTCGATACGCCCGCGATACACCCCGGGCCCAGCCGAGGGATACCGCCGTACGCGGCCGGGCCTCCGAGC
>NZ_JBSGUP010000692.1:0-4215 GCF_053607985.1 Streptomyces sp. NPDC055078 | reverse complement strand
CGCATAGTCAGCCCGTTGGGGGTCCCCCCGGACGAAGTCTGGGGGAGATTGAGGACACGCCCGCAGGGCGTGCCGCTGACGACGGCGCGCGGGCTGCGGGCGACAGCGCTGGGCCCCCCGCGAGGTACCGGCACCCGTACCGGTCACTATCGCGGCGGCGGCGCCCAGGGCCCGGGCGGCGGCACCCGCCCCGGCCAACGCACCCCACAGGAGCGGCGCACCCCGCAGGGGCATCGCACCCCGCAGGGGCATCGCACCGCACCCCGGTCGATAAGATGCCCCGGTCAACCGTACGGACACGAGGAGGACCCCCGGCATGGCCGGAGAACCGCAGACCGACTGCCTGTTCTGCAAGATCGTCTCGGGGGATGTCCCCGCCACCGTCGTGCGGGAGACCGAGACCGTCGTGGCGTTCCGCGACATAAACCCCCAGGCCCCCACCCACGTCCTGGTCATCCCCAGGGCCCACTACCCCGACGCCGCCTCCCTCGCCGCCGCCGCGCCGCAACTCGCGGCCGATGTGCTGCGGGTGGCCGGAGAGGTCGCCGAGCAGGAGAAGACGGCAGAGCCGGGGTACCGCATCGTCTTCAACACCGGGTCCGGCGCCGGGCAGACCGTCTTCCACGCCCACGCCCACCTCCTCGGCGGGCGCGGCCTCGAATGGCCCCCTGGATAGCGGCGCACCTTGTCCGTACGAGAACTGGTGGTCCTCGGCACCGCCAGCCAGGTCCCGACCCGGCACCGCAACCACAACGGCTATCTGCTGCGCTGGGACGCCGAGGGCATCCTCTTCGACCCGGGCGAGGGCACCCAGCGCCAGATGCTGCGCGCCGGGGTCGCCGCGCACGACCTCAACCGGATCTGTGTCACCCACTTCCACGGTGACCACTCCCTCGGGCTCGCCGGAGTCATCCAGCGGATCAACCTCGACCAGGTGCCGCACGAGATCACCGCGCACTACCCGGCGAGCGGACAGCGCTTTTTCGAGCGGCTGCGGTACGCCACCGCCTACCGCGAGACCGTACGGCTGACCCAGGCCCCCGTCACCGCCGACGGGGCGCTCGCCGAGACCGCCTCGTACACCCTCGAAGCCCGCAGGCTGTCGCATCCGGTCGAGTCGTACGGCTACCGGATCGTCGAGCCGGACGGCCGCCGGATGCTCCCCGGGGAACTCGCCGCGCGCGGCATCACGGGCCCCGACATCGGCCGCCTCCAGCGCGAGGGCGCGGTCGGCGGCGTCACCCTCGAAGAGGTCAGCGAGATCAGGCGCGGGCAGCGGTTCGCGTTCGTCATGGACACCCGGCTCTGCCCCGGCGTACACGCCCTCGCGGACGGCTGCGACATGCTCGTCATCGAGTCCACCTTCCTGGACGAGGACGAGCGGCTGGCCACCGACCACGGCCATCTGACCGCCGGACAGGCCGCCCGCGCGGCCCGTGACGCGGGCGTACGCCACCTCGTGCTCACCCACTTCTCGCAGCGCTACAGCGACCCCGGGGAATTCGAGCGACAGGCGCGCGCGGCCGGGTTCGAGGGCGAGCTGACCATCGCCACCGATCTTCTGCGTGTCCCCCTTCCCCGACGTCACCAGTGAGGCGGCCGGCCGTGCCCCTGCCCAAGGCCGAACTCCATGTGCATATCGAAGGCACCCTGGAGCCCGAACTCGTCTTCGCGCTCGCCGCGCGCAACAGCGTGCCGCTGCCCTTCGACGACCCCGGCGAACTGCGCCGCGCCTACGACTTCGACGACCTCCAGTCGTTTCTGGATCTGTACTACGGACTGATGGCCGTCCTGCGCACCGAGGACGACTTCGCCGAACTCACCGACGCGTATCTGGCGCGCGCGTCCGCCCAGGGCGTACGCCACGCCGAGATCTTCTTCGACCCCCAGGCGCATACGGCCCGGGGCGTCCCCATCGGCACGGTCATCGAGGGCATCGCCCGCGCTCTGGACCGAGGCGAGGAGCGGTACGGCGTCTCCACCCGGCTGATCATGTGCTTCCTCAGGGATCTGTCCGCCGGCTCGGCGATGGAGACGCTGAACGCCGCGAAACCGTATCTGCACCGGATCACGGCGGTCGGCCTGGACTCGGCGGAGGCGGGCAATCCGCCGTCGAAGTTCCGCGAGGTGTACGAGGCGGCTGCCGCGCTCGGACTGCGCAAGGTGGCGCACGCGGGGGAGGAGGGCCCGGCGTCGTACGTCCGGGAGGCCCTGGACGTCCTCGGGGTGGAGCGGATCGACCACGGTCTGCGCTGCACGGAGGACGGGGAACTGGTCGAACGGCTGGTGCGGGAGCGGATTCCGCTGACGCTCTGCCCGCTGTCGAACGTACGGCTGCGGGCCGTCGACACCCTGGAGCAGCACCCGCTGCGGGAGATGATGGACGCCGGCCTGCTGTGCACGGTCAACTCCGACGATCCCGCGTACTTCGGCGGCTACATCGGCGACACCTTCCACGCGGTCCACGAGGCGCTGGGGCTCGGTGACGAGCGGCTGCGGGAGCTGGCGCGCAACTCGTTCCTCGCGTCGTTCCTGGAGGACGACGAGGAGCGGCGGGCGCGGCTGATCGCCGAGGTCGACGCGTACGACTTCGCCGTCCGGCGGCCCGAGTAGTACACCGACCGGCACGGACCGGGCCGCGGCTGCCGGACCGGGAGGCGGGGAAGTCGCCGCCGATCCGTAACCGGGCGTGGGGATCGAGCACGGCTGCCGTACCGGGCGCGGGGACGGCGTCGCCGACCCGTACCGGGGCGCGGGGATTCGGGACGGTTGCCGCACCCGGGCGCGGGGATTTGGCAGACTGGCCAGATCTGCACCACGCACGGGAGCACACGGTGACCACTCGGCACGGAAAGCAGCAGGGTCCGGGCGGCCCGCGGCCCGGCGCGCTCGGTACGAGGGCCGGCCATGGCTCCCTCGATCCGCTCGCCCTCCTCCGCACCCCCGCCGATCCGGCCTGCGACGTCTATCTCACCGGCACGGTCTTTCTCGACATCATCTTCACCGGCCTGGACACCGCGCCGGTCCGCGGCACCGAGTCCTGGGCCCGGGGCATGGGCTCCAGCCCCGGCGGTGTCGCCAATATGGCCACCGCGCTCGCCCGCCTCGGCCTGCACACCTCGCTCGCCGCCGCCTTCGGGGACGACCACTACGGCGAGTACTGCTGGGACGCCCTCGAACAGGGCGAGGGCATCGATCTCGCCCTGTCGCGCACCGTGCCCGGCTGGCACTCGCCCGTCACCGTCTCCATGGCGTACGAGGGCGAGCGCACGATGGTGTCCCACGGCCACGAGGCCCCGCCGCCCGAGCCGGCCCCCGACTGCCCGCCGCCCGCCCGCGCCGCCGTCGCCTCGCTGACCCCCGCGCACGACGAGTGGATCGCCCAGGCCGCCCGCAAGGGCACCCGGGTCTTCGCCGATGTCGGCTGGGACGAGACGGGCCGCTGGGACCCGGCGGACCTCGCCGATCTGGAGCACTGCGAGGCGTTCCTGCCCAACGCGTCGGAGGCGATGCGCTACACCCGCACCGACTGCCCGCGCGCCGCCGCCCGCGCGCTGACCGAACTGGTGCCGGTGGCGGTCGTCACGCTCGGGGCGGAGGGGGCGTACGCGGTGGACGGCGGGAGCGGCGAGTGCGCCCAGGTCCCGGCCATCGCGGTGGAGGCGCTCGACCCGACCGGGGCCGGTGATGTGTTCGTCGCCGGATTCGTCACCGGGACGCTCGCGGGCTGGCCGCTCGCCGACCGGCTGGCCTTCGCGGGGCTGACCGCCGCGCTCTCGGTACAGGAGTTCGGCGGGTCGCTCTCCGCGCCGGGCTGGCTGGAGATCGCGGCCTGGTGGCAGCACGTCCAGGGGCTGACCGACCAGGACCCGGCGGCCCTGCGCCGCTACGCCTTCCTGGACGCCCTGCTGCCCGCGCCCGCCAGGCCCTGGCCCCTGCGCCGGGCCGTCCCGACCATCGGCTTCCGCAGCACGGCCTGACCGGTGGGCCGCCCGGCTGTACGGGGCCGGTGCCACGCACGGCGGCGGCCGACCCGTACGGCACCACAGCCCCGTGCGGCAGCGCGCGCCCAGCGGACGGCACCACAGCCCCGTGCGGCAGCGCGCCCCCAGGGGACGGCACAAGCCCCTGAACAGCACCACAGCCCCCGTACGGCCCACCGCGCCCACCACCCGGACGCAGCCCGGGGAAGTGTTCCCGGCGCCCCGGAAGCCG
>NZ_JBSGUP010000691.1:0-4228 GCF_053607985.1 Streptomyces sp. NPDC055078 | reverse complement strand
CCCGGGACGGGGACACCGGCCCCAGGTCCCTGCCACGCTCCAGGTTCCTGAGCACCAGGGTCCGTCCTCAAACGCCGGACAGGCTTGATGTGGGCATGCGCACCCAGGGCAAGCGAATCCAGCCTCTCCGGCGATTGAGGAGCGGGGTCCGGGGCAGAGCCCCGGCTACCGGCCGCGTCAGGCGATGGCTGACGCGCACCCCTGCGAGGTGTCCTCAAACGCCGGACAGGCTTGGTACACGCATCCGGACAGGCTGAAAAACCTCGCCTCGCCGTACGAACCGACACGAGCCGACACCAGCCGGTGTGAGCCGACACGAGCCGGTATGAGCCGACACAAGCCGACACGAGCGACCCGCACCGAGTGAGACGCGACCCGCACGCGCACATGCCGGACCCGGGGCGGGAGCGCTACGCCGCCGAGCGGTGGCAGATGTACGCCAGCGTCCCCAGCAGCAGCCGCGCCTCCGGCGGTGCCGTCGCCGTGTCCAGGGACGGCGGGCGCAGCCAGTCGACGGGGCCCAGGCCGCCGAGGTCGGACGGCGGGGCTGTGATGTGGTCGCCGGGCCCGAGGCAGCGCAGATCCAGATCGGCGTCGTCCCAGCCCATCCGGTACAGCAGCGTCGGCAGGTCGTCGGCGGCGCCCGGGGCCACGAAGAACTGGCAGCGGCCGTCCGGTGTCGCCGTCACCGGGCCCAGCGGCAGCCCCATGCGCTCCAGGCGCACCAGGGCTCGCCGCCCCGCCGGGGCCGCCACGTCGAGGATGTCGAAGGCGCGGCCCACGGGCAGCAGCACCGCGGCGCCCGGCACCTGCGCCCACGCCTCGGTCACCTCGTCCAGGGTGGCGCCCACGGGGATCTCGGCGGCGAAGGGGAGCGGATGCGCCCCCGGGGCCGCACAGTCCGCTCTGCCGCAGGAGCAGGCCCCGGCGGCGGCCCGCGCCCCCGGGAGCACCGCCCAGCCCCAGAGACCTGTGTACTCGGCCACCGCGGTGCACTCCGTGGTGCGACCGCGGCGCCGTGAGCCGGAGCGGATGTCCCTGATCCCGCGGCTGCTGCCGATGCCGATTGTGAAGCCCATGCCCCCTCCAACGGGTCGTGCACGCCGGTGGTTACGACCCGAAGTCTCCTCGTAACACAGCGTCGCAACCGGTGAAGGTCCGGCGGCGCACAGTAGCGCGAGGGGGAGTGCGGACAGCGCTAGGCGCCTTGTTGTGCACCGTTCCGCTGCCTTCCGATCGTCTGTCAAGTGAATCGTGCCTGATGGTGAGCGAGTTCATTCGAAGGGGTGGCGAATGGTGGCGTTTCTGGAATCGCCCTCGCGGGGCGGGTGATCGTAGGATTACTTTCAGTGCACGAACCCTGGAGTTGTGCGGACTCATGGGGATGCCGTAAGCAAGTCGGACTCCCGTTCGACGGAGCGATTCCTCCGGACAGACGGCCCCAACTCACGGCATTCTGGTAAGGGTTCGAGCTCAAGGTTTCACGGATGGGGGCGTTCCAGTGGACGGCAGCGGCGCCGGTGCGAATTCCGGCAAGCGCCCGAACGAGCGGCTGGGCTCATGGTTCGTGCGCAGCGGTTGGTCCAAGGGCGAGCTGGCGCGTCAGGTCAACCGCCGGGCCCGCCTGCTCGGCGCGCACCACATCAGCACCGACACCTCGCGCGTACGGCGCTGGCTCGACGGCGAGCAGCCACGCGAACCCATCCCGCGCATCCTGTCCGAGCTGTTCTCCGAGCGCTTCGGCAGCGCGGTCGCCATCGAGGACCTCGGGCTGCGCAGCGCCCACACCTCACCCTCGGTCTCCGGGGTCGACCTCCCCTGGGCGGGCCCCCAGACCGTCGCGCTGCTCAGCGAGTTCTCCCGCAGCGATCTGATGCTGGCCAGGCGCGGTTTCCTCGGCACCTCGCTGGCGCTGGCCGCGGGCCCGGCCCTCGTCGAACCCATGCAGCGCTGGCTCGTCCCCACCCCCGCCGGCGCCGAGCAGGACCGCCCCGACGCCCAGGTCATCGCCCAGCGGCCGTCCCGGCTCTCCCGGCCCGAGCTGGAGCTGCTGGAGTCCACGACCGCCATGTTCCGCCAGTGGGACGCCCAGTGCGGCGGCGGACTGCGCCGCAAGGCCGTCGTCGGCCAGCTCCACGAGGTCACCGACCTGCTCCAGGAACCCCAGCCCGAGGCCACCTCCCGCCGGCTGTTCAAGTGCGCGGCCGAACTGGCCGAGCTGGCGGGCTGGATGAGCTACGACGTCGGCCTCCAGCCCACCGCGCAGAAGTACTTCGTGCTCGCGCTGCACGCCGCCAAGGAAGCGGGCGACAAACCCCTCGGCTCCTACATCCTGTCTTCGATGAGCCGCCAGATGATCCACCTGGGCCGCCCCGACGACGCCCTGGAGCTGATCCACCTCGCCCAGTACGGCAGCCGGGACTGCGCCACCCCCCGCACCCAGGCCATGCTCTATGCGATGGAGGCCCGCGCGTACGCCAATATGGGCCAGCCCAGCAAGTGCAAGCGCGCCGTCCGGATGGCCGAGGACACCTTCTCCGACGCCGGGACCGAAGGGCCCGAGCCCGACTGGATCCGCTTCTTCTCCGAGGCCGAACTCAACGGGGAGAACGCCCACTCGTACCGCGACCTCGCCTATGTCGCGGGCCGCAGCCCGACGTACGCCTCCCTCGCCGAACCGGTCATGGAGCGCGCCGTCCACCTCTTCCACCAGGACGACGAACACCAGCGCTCCTACGCCCTGAACCTGATCGGCATGGCCACCGTTCATCTGCTCAAGCGCGAGCCGGAGGAAGCCACCAGCCTTGCGTCCCAGGCCCTCGAAGTCGCCAAACGCGTCCGCTCGGAGCGGGTGAACACCCGGCTGCGCAAGACCGTTGACACCGCCGCCCGCGACTTCGGCGATGTCGCCGAAGTCGTCCACCTCACCGATCTGCTCACCGCCCAGCTGCCCGAGACCGCGGAAGCGGTCTGACCGGCCCGACCTGGCCGGCCCGCTCCGACCTGCCTGCCCTGACCGGCCCGACCTGACTGGTACGCCCAATCCGGCCCGCCTTGGCCGGATCCGGCCCCCACCCGGCCGGACTCCGGCCCGGGGACCCCGGCCTCACCCCGTGAGCCCCGGCCCCGTAGAACCCCGGCCCGCTCCGTAGACATCAGCCCGTGCTCCCCCTCAGGGACCACGGCGCCACCCACCCCCGCAGACCCCGGCCGCGACGATCACCCCGAACCGCCCGACCCGGCTCCCCTGCGCCAGGTCAACCGGGTGATGTCGCGGCCGGTCCCCGTCCGGATGCCGCGGCCGGTCCCGTCCGCCGGACCTCCCGCGCCGGGGCCCCTGCCGCGACCGCGCCCCGCCCCCTGGACCCGCCCTCGCCGTGAACCGCCCGTTCATGGCCGCGTAACACACGGCACCCCTTCGTCACGGCGGCGAAACATCGTGCGGCATCGGCGGAAACCGGGCTGCGCCAACCTCATGGCGCATAACCGCCCCCGCCCCCCTGGGCGCCCCGGCGCCCCGCCACAGCCGCCGCACCGACGACGAGGAGACGCCGATGCCCCCAGGCATCTCGACCCTTGCCGCAGAAGCACCCACGCTCTCTGCCGCCAACACCGGCTTCATGCTCATCTGCTCCGCCCTGGTGATGCTGATGACCCCCGGGCTCGCCTTCTTCTACGGAGGCATGGTCCGCGTCAAATCCACCCTCAACATGCTGATGATGAGCTTCATCAGCCTGGGGATCGTCACCATCCTGTGGGTGCTCTACGGATTCAGCCTCGCCTTCGGCACCGACTCCGGCTCCGTCATCGGCTGGTCCGCCGACTACGCGGGACTCAGCGGCATCGGCCTCACCGAACTCTGGGACGGCTACACCATTCCCGTCTATGTCTTCGCCGTCTTCCAGTTGATGTTCGCGATCATCACCCCCGCCCTGATCAGCGGCGCCCTCGCCGACCGCGTCAAGTTCGGCGCCTGGGCCCTCTTCATCACCCTGTGGGCCACCGTCGTCTACTTCCCGGTCGCCCACTGGGTGTGGGGCGCGGGCGGCTGGCTGTTCGAGATGGGGGTCATCGACTTCGCGGGCGGCACCGCCGTCCACATCAACGCCGGAGCCGCCGCCCTCGGCGTCATCCTCGTCATCGGCAAGCGCGTCGGCTTCAAGAAGGACCCGATGCGTCCGCACAGCCTGCCGCTCGTGATGCTCGGCGCGGGCCTCCGAGCATCACG
>NZ_JBSGUP010000690.1:0-4231 GCF_053607985.1 Streptomyces sp. NPDC055078 | reverse complement strand
ACGCCGTACCCGCGCAGACCCTCAGCCCGCTGGTCCGCCCACCCCCCCTCGTCCGCGCGCAGCTGAATTCATCTGCTCACAGGGAAGATCGTTCGTCCGTGGGCGGACGGCGCCTACGTTGGGTTCATGGACATCATCGACGTTCTTCCCCGGCTCCGCCTGCTCCGCTTCCCCGTCGGACAGGCGTATCTGTGGCGCGACGGGGACGAGCTGACGCTGATCGACGCGGGCACGATCGGCGCCGGCGCGCTCATCGCGGACGCCGTGACCGGGCTGGGGCTGCGACCGCGCGACGTACGGCGGATCGTGCTCACACACTTCCACGAGGATCACGCGGGCGGGGCGGGCGAGTTCGCCGCGCTGAGCGGTGCGGCCGTGCTGGCGCACCGTCTGGACGCACCGTACATACGGAGTGACGAGCCGGGTCCGCCGCCCCGGTTCGAGGAGTGGGAGCTGCCCCTCCATGCGGAGGCGGCCAGGAAGCTCCCGCCGTCCTCGGCCCGGCGGGTGCTGCCCGCCGAGGTGGTGACAGTGGAGGGCGGCGAGGTGCTCGACTTCGGGGGCGGGGCCCGGGTGGTGCACATACCGGGGCATACGGAGGGCAGCATCGCCATCCATCTGCCGGAGCACGGTGTGCTGTTCACGGGGGACGCCGTGGCCGCGGCGCCGGACGACGGCCGGGTGATCGCGGGGGTGTTCAATCTGGACCGGGAACGCACGGTGGAGTCGTTCCGGAGGCTGGCCGCCCTCGACATGGATGTGGCGTGCTTCGGTCATGGCGGTCCGGTACGGAAGGACGCGTCGGCGGTCCTGCGGGCGGCGGTCGAGCGCGACCACGGCGCCCCGCCCCGGCAGCGGGCCCCGCTCACCGGCCCGGCCTGACAACTCGGCCCGACAACCCGGTCTGACCGACCCGGCCTGACGGCTCAGCCCGACAGCTCAGCCCGACAACCCGGCCCGACGGCCCGGTCTAGAGCGGGACTCCCCCTTCCAAGTAGACGGCAGCGCCCCTCTCCCGTGCGCGCAGCGCCCACCGGAGCCGCTCGTACCGCAAGGGCGGCAGCAGCCGCTGAGCCTCCTGCTCGCCCACGAACCGCCAGCCGCGCAGTTCGTCCTCGGGCAGCAGCACCCGTCCGGCGTCGTCGCCGTCCAGCAGCCCGCCGTCGAAGAGCAGCCGCAGCCCGCCGTACCCGGGCGGCCTCGGCGCCTCCCAGTCGACGACGAGCAGCCGGGGCACCCGGTCGAGTTCGATGCCCAGTTCCTCCGCGACCTCCCGCATCCCGGCGCGCGCGGGCGCCTCCCCGCGCTCCACGACCCCGCCGGGGAACTCCCAGCCCGGCTTGTAGGTCGGGTCGACGAGCAGCACCCGGTCCTCCTCGTCGAAGAGCAGCACCCCGGCCGCGAGGGTCTCGGCGGTCGGCTCGGGCGTCTGCACGATCTCGCAGGCGGCGGCCTCTCCCGTACGGACCGCGTCGGCGATCCGGTGGGCGGCCTGCCGGGGGTCGAGCGCGCTGGAGTCCACGACGTACGCGTCCTCGCTGATCCACTCCAGCGCCGCGAGGTAGGGCTCGATGTGGTCGTACGACCACTGTCTGCGGCTCGGTTCCTCCCCGGTGTCCGCCGGGGCGTCCGCGACCGGGGCATCCGGCTCCTCAAGGCCCGCGATCCGCGCGCGCAGGATCGTTTCATCCGGCCGCAGCAGCACCTGCCGTACCGGAATCCGGCGGGCGGCCAGGCCGCCGAATATCTCGTCCCGGTACTCCTGGCGCAGCACGGTCATCGGCACCACCAGCACCCCGCCCAACTCGGCCAGCATGGCCGCCGCCGTGTCCACCACGAGCCGCCGCCAGATGGGCAGGTCCTGATAGTCGCTCACCTCGGCGAGCCGCTTCGGCGGCAGCATGAGGCGCAGTCCGGCACCGATGAGTTCGGGGTCGTACAGCGTGCTGTTCGGGATCAGATCGATCAGTTCGCGCGCGGTGGTTGTCTTGCCCGCTCCGAACGCACCGTTGATCCAGACGATCATTCGTACTCCAAGACAGGTAGGCCGCTGAACAGGGACGGAGCAGCATTGCGCAGGTCATCTGGGAGCGGCATGGGAAAAGGTGGCGTCCTCAACCCCGCACCCACTACTTCTTTCTCCCATACGCGCTGAAGGTACTCCCCAATCCTCTCCTCCATCGCAACCGTCACCTCGCTGTACACACCCTCCACACCCGGAAGCTCACGCCCCATTCGGGCCTCCACCGCCACGCGCGGAATGTCACCCGGCTCATCCAGCTTCGCCTTGTGCCAGTGCCGCAAGCGGTAGATGTCCTGCCCGGCCATCTCCGGGACCGCCGGCATCGCGGGCCGCGCCCACCGCGCATACCGCGGCCCGGAGTCCCGTTTGTCGGCGCCGTCCCGGATCGGGTACCAGTAGTCCCGATCGAAATCCGTCCCCAGAAGCGGCTTCCCCGTGACAGACAGAAACGTCCACGGCTTCTCGTGAGACGCCAGCAGAGCCTCATGCATCTCATGGAGGAAGGGCGGCATCACCAGTGTTCTCCATGAGTCGAACTTCGGAGCTGCCAGCACGTGCCGTTTGTCCGCGACGTACGTCTGATACTGCACCCGCATCGCGTGCATCGCCTCGTACCGCTGCTCGGCTTCCTCGCGCAGTTCGTCGTCAGGCTCGGAGGCGGGCCAGTAGGGTGACGAGTAACCCCGCTGGAGGCCGAACATCTCGCCAGGAGGGCGGGCACCAGTGAAAGCCACCGTCCATATGTACGCCCAGCCGGTGAAGCCCCACAACGTGTGGGCGTTCACGGCCAACTGGTGCATGGACTGGATGGACAGCTTGCGCTTGACGCGGCGGGTGTGCTTTCGCTTGTACCGGCCGCGGCGACGCTGTTCCACGATCGGGCTTTCTTCGCGGAGTTTGTACTTCACAACCGCGTCGTCCATCAGCATCTTGAAAAGCCCGAGGATGTTCTTGCTGTAGTTGTCCGAGTACTTGCCGGTCACGTAGTTACGGAAGGCGTCGCACTCGAGCGGCGTGATCTCTTCGACGTTCCACTGCGCCCAGTACGGTTTGATCACCGCGTTCAGCCGCGACGCATTGGTCCTGTTCGAGTTGGCCCGCAGGTTGGCGTCCTTGAACCAGCGGTCGATGTAGACCGCCATGTTCATAGGGTCACCCGCCTTGCGGCGGTTGCGCTTGTTGCGGACGTCGGACTCCCGGTCGAGGCCGTAGGCGTACGCCTCGCTCTCGTCCTGGAACGACACACCGGGCTCGGGGCCGCTGGCGGACTCGTACCGCTTCTTCTTCGTCGGATTGCCATCAGCGTCGAGCTTGTACTCGCCGCTCCACCACTTCACGCGGATGCTATTCCCGCGCACTTCTATGTAGGGCACCTGTCATCCCACCGATGATTGATGAGTGGTGCGCGGGGTGCTGGCGAGTATCGCCGGCACCTCCCACCGCCTGCCCTATTGCGTTTGCCCAATGAGACAACTGCGACATGACGAGCAGTCAAGTTCTGCGCCTTCATGAACCGCCTGGCGCGTTCCTGGAGACCGCGATCTTGGGCAATTCCGGAGGACAGGACACACACCGCCTCTCCTGCTACTTGGGCTGTCCTGCGGCCCCAGTTCCAGGCTGATGATGTTTCTCACCGGTCACCCTAGCTCCCGTACGGAAACCTCCCCGGGTGGTCCTGGTCGGAGTGGCATGCCGAACGAGCGTGCGTCAGGGGAAATGTGAGGAATCCTCAACCCGGAATACCTCAATCCGGTAACGCCCAAACGGTTGCACGGCCGGGCGCCTTCACCCACACCTCACTCCGACACATGCCCCCCCTTCCGCAGGACCTCGACCAGCTCTTCACTGAACGCATCCAGGTCGCCAATCGCGGCGTGCGGCATCGTCCGCCTGGCCGCCTCGAACGTCGCCTTTCGCACAGCCTCCGAGCCCAGGCCGGCACGACTCGACTCGCCCGGCGCGGACCGGTCATTCTGCAACACCCGCAAGGAAGCCATCCTGGAGGAGGCTGTGACCGCGCCGGAGGTGGGTCCGGGATGCCCCATCACCGGCGGCGGCTGATCCACACCGACCGAGGGCGGGGAGAATATCTGGCCGCGAGTGGGGCGATCATGCGGTTCTGATCCACTTCTTGTGGGGCGGTTGCGGAGGGTGACGGTGCTCAGTCTGCGAGGAGGATTTGGCGTCGGAGGAGGTCGAATCCGGCCC
>NZ_JBSGUP010000689.1:0-4232 GCF_053607985.1 Streptomyces sp. NPDC055078 | reverse complement strand
CCCCGGCGGAGCCCCGGCGGGGCCGTCAGTCGCTGGTCTTGGGGAGCTGGCGGCCGTAGTCCAGCGTCTCCCCCTTCGCCGGCGCCGCCAGCGCGAAGTCCCGGTCCCACTCCGCCAGCGTCAGCACCCCCGCGCCGCCCGCGCGTGCGAACTGGAGGGGATACGGCTCGCCCTCCAGCGCGACATCCAGCACACCGCCCACACCGTCGTCCGCCCGCACCTTGATCGTCTGGATGCCGCCGATCCTCGTACGGTCGCCCTTGCTGAGCTTCCCCCGCATCCCCAGGAGCCCGTCCAGCAGCACATCCATGTCGGTGAAGCCGCGGAACCGCTGATACGCCGGATCGCCCTGAGGGACCTTCACATACCGGCCCCCGAGCTTGAGCGCGGCCTCCGCGTCCGTCTTGCTGGGCTGGTCCTTCGAGTCGCCGCTGCCCTGGGCCCAGAAGCCCGCGTCGGCCTTGAGGTAGAGGGCGTCGCCGACCCGCAGCAGTTCGAAGGTGTTGTTCTTCGTGACGACGGACCCGGAGGCGCCGTCCTGCTTGAGCCGCATGTTCAGCGTGTAGGTGCCGCCCTTGCTGACGAGCGTCCCGGAGAGCCGTACCGCCGCCGCCGCGTCCGCCGCCGCCCGCGCCTTGCTCTCGATCTCCGGGGCGGAGAGCTTCCCGACACCGTTGGTGCCCTTGTCGGGGTCCTTCTTCTCCTCGGCGCACGCCGTCGCCGACACGACCAGTCCCGCGCACAGAACGGCGGAGAGCACGGCCCTGCGGGCCCGGGAAACCGACGGGAGGGTAGTCACCAGCACACTGCCTCGTATCTGCTTGTCGTCCGCCTGTTGTGGACGCGGTTCGTGGGCGGGGTTCGTGGGCGCGGATTGGGGCGCAGCCCGCAGCGTACCCGGGCGCCGGCCGGGCCCCGCGGGGAGGCGCGGGAAGGCTCGTGGAGATCGCGGGGACACCGTACGGACGCGGGGCGACGGCGACGCGGAACGGTACGGGCTAGCCTGAAGGCCGTGAACAACGGCATTCCCGGCGAACGGCTCCGGGCGGGCCGGAAGGACGGAGGTGCGGATCATGGTCACGAGCGCCTCCCGTGTCTTTGTCTCCCATCTCGTCGGGGTGCCCGCCTTCGACCCCAACGGCGACCAGGTGGGCCGGGTCCGCGACCTCGTCGCGATGCTGCGGGTCGGCCGCCGCCCGCCGCGGCTGCTCGGCATGGTCGTCGAGGTGCTCAGCCGCCGCCGGATCTTCCTCCCGATGACCCGGATCACCGGGATCGAGTCGGGCCAGGTCATCACCACCGGCGTACTGAATGTCCGCCGCTTCGAGCAGCGCCCCACCGAGCGGCTGGTGCTCGGGGAACTGCTCGACCGGCGGGTGCGGCTGGTGGACAGCGGCGAGGAGGCCACGGTGCTCGATGTGTCGATCCGGCGGCTGCCCGCCCGCCGCGAATGGGAGATCGACAAGGTCTTCGTCCGCAAGGGGCGGTCGGGGGCGCTGCGCCGCCGGGGGGAGACCCTGACGGTCGAGTGGTCGGCCGTGACCGGCTTCTCGCTGGAGGAGGACAGCCAGAGCGCGGAGAGCCTCGTCGCGGCCTTCGAGCGGCTGCGCCCGGCCGACCTGGCCAACGCGCTGCACCATCTCTCGCCGAAGCGCCGCGCGGAGGTCGCCGCCGCGCTGGACGACGACCGGCTCGCCGACGTACTGGAGGAGCTGCCCGACGACGACCGGGTGGAGATCCTCGGCAATCTCAAGGAGGAGCGGGCCGCCGACGTACTGGAGGCGATGGACCCCGACGACGCGGCCGATCTCCTCTCCGAGCTGCCCGAGGAGGACAAGGAACGGCTGCTCGCGCTGATGCGCCCGGACGACGCCGCCGATGTCCGCCGGCTGCTGTCGTACGAGGAGCGCACGGCGGGCGGGCTGATGACCACCGAGCCGATCGTGCTGCGACCGGACGCCACCGTCGCAGACGCACTGGCGCGGGTGCGCCAGCAGGATCTGCCCCCGGCGCTGGCCGCGCAGGTGTATGTGTGCAGGCCGCCGGACGAGACCCCGACGGGCAAGTACCTGGGCACGGTGCACTTCCAGCGGCTGCTGCGCGATCCGCCGTTCACCCTGGTCAGCTCGGTGGTGGACAGTGATCTGCCGCCGCTGTCGCCGGACACCCCGCTGCCCGCGGTGACCAGCTATCTGGCCGCGTACAACATGGTCGCGGCGGCGGTCGTCGATGAGAGCGGCTCCCTGCTGGGCGCGGTGACCGTGGACGACGTACTCGACCATCTGCTGCCGGAGGACTGGCGTGAGACGGAGTTCGAGGAGTCGGCCGGTGGCTAACGGTCCCGAGCAGGGCCCCGGCGACCAGCGGGAGCGGATGCCGTCCGGAGCGACCGCGGCGCCGCGCCACCGCGTCCGGCTCGATCTGCCGAGGGCGCCGCGCCGGACCCTGCTGCCGGAGTACGACCCCGAGGCGTTCGGCAGGCTGTCCGAGCGGATCGCCCGCTTCCTGGGGACGGGCCGGTTCCTGGTCTGGATGACGCTGATCGTCTTCCTGTGGGTCGTCTGGAATGTGACGGCCCCGGAGAGCCTGCGTTTCGACGAGTACCCGTTCATCTTTCTGACCCTGATGCTCTCCCTCCAGGCGTCGTACGCGGCCCCGCTGATCCTGCTGGCGCAGAACCGCCAGGACGACCGCGACCGGGTCACCCATGAACAGGACCGCGAGCAGAACGAGCGGTCGATCGCCGACACCGAGTATCTGACCCGGGAGATCGCCGCACTGCGGATGGGCCTCGGCGAGGTCGCGACCCGGGACTGGATCCGCTCGGAACTCCAGGCCATGGCCAGAGACATGGAGGACCAGCGCGCGTCCCTCCCGTACGGGAACGCTTCCGGGAGTTCCGGGAGTTCCCGAAGTGACGAAGCCGACCGCTGACGCGCTTCTCCGGGGCGGGCGTCAGCGCCGTACCATCGTCGGTATGGCTACGGAAGACACGGTGCTCGCCGCGCTGGCGACAGTGAACGACCCCGAGATCCACCGACCGATCACCGAGCTGGGCATGGTCAAATCGGTGGACATCGGTGCGGACGGCGCGGTCGCCGTCACGGTGTTCCTCACCGTCTCCGGCTGTCCGATGCGCGAGACGATCACCAAGAACGTGAAGGAGGCGGTCGAGCGCGTCGACGGCGTGACCCGGGTCGAGGTCACGCTCGATGTGATGAGCGACGAGCAGCGGCGTGAGCTGACGTCCTCGCTGCGCGGCGGCACCGCCGAGCGCGAGGTCCCCTTCGCCCAGCCCGGCTCGCTGACCAGGGTGTACGCGGTCGCCTCCGGCAAGGGCGGGGTCGGCAAGTCCTCGGTCACGGTGAATCTGGCGGCGGCGATGGCGGCCGACGGACTGAAGGTCGGTGTCGTCGACGCGGACATCTACGGCCACTCGGTGCCCCGGATGCTGGGCGCGGACGGCCGTCCCACCCAGGTCGAGAACATGATCATGCCGCCGTCGGCGCACGGGGTGAAGGTCATCTCGATCGGTATGTTCACCCCGGGCAACGAGCCGGTGGTGTGGCGCGGCCCGATGCTCCACCGGGCGCTTCAGCAGTTCCTCGCCGATGTGTACTGGGGCGATCTGGACGTTCTGCTGCTCGATCTGCCGCCCGGGACCGGCGATATCGCCATCTCGGTGGCCCAGCTCGTGCCGAACGCCGAGATCCTGGTGGTCACCACGCCGCAGCAGGCCGCCGCCGAGGTCGCCGAGCGGGCCGGTTCGATCGCGGTGCAGACGCATCAGAAGATCGTCGGCGTCGTGGAGAACATGTCGGGCCTGCCGTGTCCGCACTGCGACGAGATGGTCGATGTCTTCGGCAGCGGCGGCGGCCAGCGGGTCGCCGAGGGGCTGACGCAGAGGACCGGCGCGAATGTGCCGGTGCTGGGTGCCATCCCCATCGACGTACGGCTCCGCGAGGGCGGCGACGAGGGCAAGCCGGTGGTCCTCACCGACCCCGAGTCCCCGGCGGGTGCCGCGCTGCGCTCGATCGCGGGCAAGCTGGGCGGCCGTCAGCGGGGGCTGTCGGGTATGAGCCTGGGGATCACCCCGAGGAACAAGTTCTAGGACGGACCGGGACGGACCGGGCCCCACCCGAACCACCGGGTCCCATCCGACCGCACCGGCCGGGCCCGGGCCCACCGGCCGAACCACCGGACCCTGGCCCACCGGGCAGACCCGCTGGACC
>NZ_JBSGUP010000688.1:0-4243 GCF_053607985.1 Streptomyces sp. NPDC055078 | reverse complement strand
GTCCCCGGGGGTGTCCCCGGGGACGCACGACACGGCGCGGAGGTCGGGCCGGTCAGGCGCGCTCGGCGGCGAGTGCGCGGACGGCGTCCGCGAACGCCTCGCCCCGCTTGTTGTAATTGACGAACATGTCCATCGACGCACAGGCCGGGGCCAGCAGAACCGTATCCCCCGGCCGGGCGAGCCGTGCCGCCTCCCGGACCGCCGCCGACATCGCCCCAGTGTCTGTCCGGTCGAGGTCGACGACCGGGACCTCGGGGGCGTGTCGCGCGAGGGCTTCCCGGATGAGGGCGCGGTCCGCCCCGATCAGGACGACGCCGCGCAGTCGCTTCGCCGACTTCTCGACCAGGTCGTCGAAGGTCGCGCCCTTGGCCAGCCCGCCCGCGATCCACACGATCGGGTCAAAGGCCGCGAGAGACGCCTCGGTGGCATGGGTGTTGGTGGCCTTGGAGTCGTCGATGTAGGTGACGCCCGCGACATCGCCGACCTTCTCGATCCGGTGCGGGTCGGGTCTGAAGGCCCGCAGTCCGTCGCGTACTGCGGCCGGCGGGACGCCGTAGGCGCGGGCCAGGGCGGCCGCGGCGAGGGCGTTGGCGATGTTGTGGGGCGCGGGCGGGCTGACGTCGGAGACCTCGGCCAGCTCCTGGGCCCGCTCCTGTCGGTTGTCGACGAACGCGCGGTCGACCAGGAGGCCGTCGACCACTCCGAGCTGCGAGGGTCCGGGCGTACCGAGCGTGAAACCGATCGCCCGGCAGCCCTCCTCCACATCCGCCCCGCGCACCAGGTCCTCGGTGGCCGGGTCGGCGGCGTTGTACACGCAGGCGACGGAGTTGCCCCCGTAGATACGGCCCTTGTCGGCGGCGTACGCCTCCATGGAACCGTGCCAGTCGATGTGGTCCGGCGCCAGATTGAGAACGGCGGCGGAGTGGGCGCGCAGCGAGGGCGCCCAGTGGAGCTGGTAGCTGGACAGCTCGACGGCGAGGACGTCGTACGTCTCCTCCCCGAGGACGGCGTCCAGGAGAGAGACACCGATATTGCCGACGGCGGCGGTGCGCAGACCGGCCGCTTCGAGGATCGAGGCGAGCATCCGTACGGTCGTGGTCTTGCCGTTGGTGCCGGTGACCGCGAGCCAGGGTGCGGCGGGCCGGCCGGTCGTGCCGCGCAGCCGCCAGGCGAGTTCCACATCCCCCCAGATCGCCACGCCCGCCGCCGCGGCGGCCCGGAAGAGCGGTTTGTCCGGCTTCCAGCCGGGCGCGGTGACGATCAGCTCGGTGGACTCGGGCAGGGTCGCGCCGTCGCCGAGGCGCACGGTGATCCCCTGGGCCACCAGTTCGGCCGCCTGGGCACGGGAGCGCTCGTCGGGCAGCGCATCGTCACTGACGACCGTCACCACAGCGCCGAGGCGATGCAGGGCCTTCGCCGCCGGGACCCCCGAGACCCCGAGTCCGGCGACGGTGACCCGCTTGCCCGCCCACTGCTCAGTGCTCACCCGCTCAGTGCTCACTTGTCGGCCGCCCAGCCTCCGTAGAAGATTCCCAGACCCACGATGACGCACATGCCCTGGATGATCCAGAACCGGACCACCACAAGGACTTCGGACCACCCCTTGAGTTCGAAGTGGTGCTGGAGGGGGGCCATCCGGAAGACGCGCTTCCCGGTCATCTTGAAGGAGCCGACCTGGATGACGACGGACATGGTGATCAGGACGAAGAGTCCGCCGAGGAGGGCGAGCAGCAGTTCCGTACGGGAGCAGATCGCCAGGCCCGCGAGCGCGCCGCCGAGGGCGAGCGAGCCGGTGTCACCCATGAAGATCTTGGCGGGTGAGGTGTTCCACCACAGGAAGCCGAAGCAGGCTCCCATCAGGGCGGAGGCGACCACCGCGAGGTCGAGTGGATCGCGTACCTCGAAACAGGCGTTGGGGTTGGTCAGCGTCGCCGCGTTGGCGCACGCCTCCTGGAACTGCCACAGTCCGATGAACGTGTACGCGCCGAAGACCATCACCGACGCACCGGTGGCCAGGCCGTCCAGACCGTCCGTCAGATTCACGCCGTTGGACATCGCGAGAATCATGAACAGCGCCCAGACCACGAACAGCACCGGGCCGATGGACCAGCCGAAGTCCGTGATGAACGACAGTTTGGTGGAGGCGGGCGTCTGGTCCCGCTTGTCGGCGAACTGGAGCGAGAGCACCGCGAAGGCGATACCGACGATCAGCTGCCCGGCCATCTTCGCCTTGGCCCGCAGCCCCAGCGAACGCTGCTTGACGATCTTGATGTAGTCGTCCAGAAAACCGACCAGACCCATTCCGGCCATCAGGAAGAGCACCAGGACGCCGGAGAACGTCGCTTCCTCCCCGGTGATCACCTTGGCGAGCGCATAGGCGATCAGGGTGGCCAGGATGAAGGAGATACCGCCCATAGTGGGCGTCCCCTTCTTGCTGCCGTGGCTGCGCGGGCCGTCGTCCCGGATGAACTGCCCGTATCCCTTGCGGGCCAGCAGCTTGATCAGCAGCGGAGTGCCGATGAGCGTCAGGAAGAGCCCGATGGCCCCCGCGAAGAGGATCTGCCTCATCGGCCGGCACCCCACCCTTCAGAAGGCACGGCAGGCACGGCAGGCGCTGTAGGCACGGCAGGCGCTGAAAGCCCCGCAGGCGCTGAAGGCCCCGCAGGCGCTGCGGGCACCGCGGGCACTGTCCCGTCGTCGAGCAGCATTTGTGCGAGCCGCTCAAGACCGACCGATCTGGAAGCCTTCACCAGCACGACGTCTCCCGGGCGCAATTCACTGCGCAACAGGTCGACCGCCGCCTGTGCGTCGGACACGTGCACCGACTCCTCACCCCACGAACCCTCGTTATATGCGCCCAGTTGCAGCCAGGACGCTTCCCTGCCCCCGACTGCGACGAGCTTGCTGACGTTGAGCCGGACGGCGAGCCGTCCGACCGCGTCGTGCTCGGCGAGCGCTTCGTCACCGAGTTCGGCCATCAGGCCGAGCACCGCCCAAGTGCGTCCCCCCCGGGCCTGTGCGTCCTGGCCCATGGCGGCCAGCGCGCGCAGCGCCGCCCTCATGGATTCGGGGTTCGCGTTGTAGGCGTCGTTGACGATCGTCACGCCGTCCGAACGCTCGGTGACCTCCATGCGCCAGCGGGAGAGGGTGCCGGCCTCCGAGAGCGCGAGGGCGATCTCGTCGGCGGGCATGCCCAGCTCATGGGCGACGGCGGCCGCGGCGAGCGCGTTCGACACGTGGTGCTCACCGTACAGCCGCATGGTCACATCACCGCACCCGGTAGGGGTGTGAAGCGTGAAGACCGGCTGTCCCTGCCGGGTGAGCCGGACATTCTCGGCACGCACCACGGCGGCCGGATCCTCGCCGAAGAGGGTCACCCGGGCCTTCGTCCGGGACGCCATGGCGCGTACGAGGGGGTCGTCGGCGTTGAGGATCGCGACGCCGCCTTCGGCGGCGGACGGGAGGGCCTCGACGATCTCGCCCTTGGCCTCGGCGATGCGCTCACGGCCGCCGAACTCGCCGATGTGCGCGGTGCCGACATTGAGCACCAGGGAGATCCTCGGCGGCACCAGGGAGGCGAGATAGCGGATGTCGCCGACATAGCGCGCGCCCATTTCGAGGACGAGATGCTCGGTGGCGGTGTCGGCGCGCAGCGCGGTCAGCGGCAGCCCGATCTCGTTGTTCAGATTGCCCGTGGGACAGACCGTGGGCCCCTTGCGCTCCAGGAGCTGGGCGATCAGGTCCTTGGTGCTCGTCTTCCCGGCGGAGCCGGTGAGCGCGACGGTGGTGGTGCGGAGGCGTTGGACGACATGGCGGGCGAGTGCGCCGAGCGCGGCGGTGACATCGTCCACGACGATCGCCGGTACGCCGACGGGCCGGGTGGCCAGCACGGCGACCGCACCGGCCGCCACGGCGTGCCCGGCGTACTCGTGACCGTCGACGCGCTCGCCCGCGAAGGCGGTGAAGAGGGCGCCGGGCCGGACCTCGCGGGAGTCGATGACGACGGGTCCGGTGACTTCTGCGGCCGGATCCGGTATGTCGTACGACTGCCCGCCGACGATTTCGGCGACCTCGGCGAGGGAGAGGGCGATCACTTGGTCATCCCCGGGGTTTCTGGTGAAGGGCGGCACGGGAGGCCCGGACGGCTGCGCGCAGGACCTCGCGGTCGTCGAAGGGGCGGACCACTCCGGCGATGTCCTGGCCCTGCTCATGGCCCTTTCCGGCGATGAGCACGGTGTCGCCC
>NZ_JBSGUP010000687.1:0-4247 GCF_053607985.1 Streptomyces sp. NPDC055078 | reverse complement strand
ATGCCATGCCGTGCCGTGCCGTGCCGTGCCGTATGGCACATCGAAGCGCCCCGCGATCCCGTCGGTGCGCGGCGCGCTCCCCTGCGGATACCCTCAGGAGCGCGACGGACAGATGTCGGCAGCGGTCCCGGCCGGTGGCGGCTGATGTCGAGTACTGACAGCGAGGCATGTGATGAGCACCCCCCAGGTCGTTGTGGTGATGGGCGTCGCAGGGACCGGCAAGACCACCGTCGGCCGCCTGCTCGCCGAGGCGCTGGGCGTTCCCTACGCCGAGGGCGACGACTTCCATCCCCCGGCGAACATCGCCAAGATGTCGGCCGGCACCCCGCTGGACGACAGTGACCGCGCGCCCTGGCTCGATGCGATCGGCGAGTGGGCCCACCGCCGGGCGGGCCTCGGCGGAGTGGTGTCCAGTTCGGCACTGAAGCGCGTCTACCGCGACCGGCTGCGGGCCGCCGCCCCCGGCACCGTCTTTCTGCATCTGGCGGGCGACCGCGAGCTGATCGAGCGGCGGATGGCCGCGCGCCGGGGTCACTTCATGCCCACCGGGCTGCTCGACTCCCAGTTCGCCACACTCCAGCCGCTGGAGGAGGACGAGTCGGGCGTCGCCGTCGATGTGTCCGGCACCCCCGAGGACATCACCGGGCGGGCGGTCGCCGCGCTGCGCCCGCTGCTCGTGGGCGCCCGGTCCGCGGCGCGGGACGGCTGACCCGTACGCGTACCCCGGCACGGTCGGTACCGGGTCAGCCGACCGCCCGTGCCGCCGCCCGGCCCGCCGCGCGGCCGGAGAAGAGGCAGCCACCGAGGAAGGTGCCTTCCAGGGAGCGGTAGCCGTGGACCCCGCCGCCGCCGAATCCGGCCGCCTCCCCCGCCGCGTACAGCCCCGGCAGCGGTTCGCCGGCCGGGGTGAGCACCCGGGAGGCGAGGTCGGTCTCCAGCCCGCCGAGGGATTTGCGGGTGAGGATGTGCAGGCGGACGGCGATCAGGGGGCCGACCCCGGGGTCGAGGATGCGGTGCGGGGCGGCCGTACGGATCAGTCGGTCGCCGAGGTAGCCGCGGGCTCCCCGGATCGCGGTGATCTGGAGATCCTTGGTGAAGGGGTTGCGGACCTCCCGGTCCCTGGCGGTGATCTCGCGCCGCAGCTCCGCCTCGTCGATCAGCGGCTCACCGGTGAGGGCGTTCATCCCCCGGACCAGCGAGGCGAGGTCGTTCTCGACCACGAAGTCGGGTCCGTGGTCCATGAACGCCTGCACCGGGCCCGGCACATCGGAGCGTACGCGCACAAGGACATCGCGGACCGACTTGCCGGTGAGGTCGGGGTTCTGCTCGGAGCCGGAGAGTGCGAACTCCTTGCCGATGATCTTCCGGTCGAGGATGAACCAGGTGTGCTCATGGCCGGACCGGGTGATGTGTTCGAGGGTGCCGAGGGTGTCGAAGCCGGGGAAGAGGGGGACCGGCAGCCGTTTGCCCCGGGCGTCGAGCCACAGCGAGGAGGGGCCGGGCAGGATGCGGATGCCGTGCCGGGCCCAGACGGGGTTCCAGTTCTCGATGCCCTCGGTGTAGTGCCACATCCGGTCGCGGTTGATGTGGCTCGCTCCGGCGCGCTCCGCGATCCCCAGCATCAGTCCGTCGACATGGGCGGGCACTCCGGAGAGCAGTCTGGCGGGCGGGGTGCCGAGGCGCTCCGGCCACTGGGCCCGGATGAGGTCGTGGTTGCCGCCGATGCCGCCGGAGGTGACGATCACCGCCTGCGCCCGGTACTCGAAGGCCCCGGTGACCTCCCGGCCGCTGGCGGTGCCGCGCGCCGCGCCGGAGGGTGCGAGCACCTCGCCGCTGACGGTGTCGAGCGCGCCACCGCTGTGGCCGAGCGCGGTGACCCGGTGCCGGAACGCCGGCCGGACGAGACCGCGCGCGATGCCTTCCCTGACGCGGCGTTCGAAGGGGGCGAGCAGGCCGGGTCCGGTGCCCCAGGTGATGTGGAAGCGGGGTACGGAGTTGCCGTGGCCGGTGGCGTCGTAGCCGCCGCGCTCGGCCCAGCCGACGACCGGGAAGAACCGTACGCCCCGGGCGCGCAGCCAGGCCCGCTTCTCACCGGACGCGAAGTCGACATACGCCTCGGCCCACTCGCGCGGCCTGCGGTCCTCCCGCTCGCGGTCGAAGCCGGCCGCGCCGTACCAGTCCTGAAGGGCCAGTTCCCGGCTGTCGCGGATCCGCAGTCGGCGCTGTTCGGGCGAGTCGACGAGGAACAGACCGCCGAACGACCAGTGCGCCTGGCCGCCGATGGACTGCTCGGGCTCCTGGTCGAGCAGGATGACCCGCCGCCCGGCGTCGACGAGTTCCGCGGTGGCCACCAGACCCGCCAGACCCGCCCCGATCACGATCACATCAGCGTCGTACGCCATGGGTTTCCGTCCTTGGGATTCGTCCTGGTCCGGCGGGGCGCGGCACCGGCACGTTCCCGGTGGTCCGGCCTTCGGTGCCCCGATCTTCGGTACGGGCCGGTAACGAGTCAACAGCCGGGGCCCGCCGGGTGATGGTTGGATAGGGCATGTGAATCCCGTGAATCCCGTGAATCCCGCTGACGAGATCCTCGACGTCGTCGACGCGTCCGACCGGGTCGTCGGCCGGGCGAGCCGGGGTGAGGTGTACGCCCGTGGGCTGCGGCACCGTTCGGTGTTCGTCCAGGTCCGGGACGCGCGGGGCCGGATCTTCGTCCACCGCAGGACGGCGGGGAAGCTCGTCTTCCCCTCGCTGTACGACATGTTCGTCGGCGGTGTCGTCGGAGCCGGCGAGAGCTACGACGACGCGGCGCTGCGGGAGGCGGAGGAGGAACTGGGCGTGTCCGGGCTGCCCCGGCCCGTACCGCTGCTGAGGTTTCTGTACGAGAACGGCGCGCATCAGTGGTGGTCGGCGGTGTACGAGGTCCGCTGCGTCCTTCCGGTGCGTCCGCAGGCCGAGGAGGTCGCCTGGCACGACTTCCTCCCGGAGGACGAGGTGCTGCGGCTCCTCGGAGTGTGGGAGTGGGTGCCGGACGGCCTGGCCGCGTATGAACGAGTGCGGGCCGTCCGTTGAACGGCTGCGGACCGTTGAACGAGTGCGGGCCATTGAACGAGTGCGGGCCGTCCATGGCCGGCTGTCGCGCGGGTGAGGGGCGAGTGTGAGCGAATTCGTACGGGGTCTGCGGCTGTGGTTCGCGCCGCAGCGCCTCAAGGAGGAGGGCGAGACCCCCGACTACCGGTTCTCGCTCGCCAATGAGCGGACCTTTCTCGCCTGGCTGCGGACGGCGCTTGCCCTGATCGGTGGCGGATTCGCCGTGGACCAGTTCCTGCCCGAGCTGCGGTGGGGCGTACGCGCCGGGATGGCGCTGGGGCTGCTCGGCGCGGGGGTGCTGTGCTCGCTGCGGGCCATCAACCACTGGATGCGCAGTGAGCGGGCGATGCGGCGCGGCGAGGATCTGCCGGTGTCGCGCTTTCCGGCGCTGCTGGGTCTGCTGATCGCCGCCGTGGCCGTGATCATGGTGGTCGTGGTGCTGTTCGGCTGGCAGGGCGGCCGGTGACGCTGCCCCCTCAGGGCGGTCCCGGCCGCGATCCGGGGCTTCAGCCCGAGCGGACCCGGCTGGCGTGGCGCCGGACGACGCTCGCGTTCACCGTCGTGACCGTCCTCGCGGCCCGCCTGGTGGTGACCGGTACCGGGCACGCGGTGACCGTGGTGGCGGTCGCGCTCAGTGCGCTGGTGTGGCTGGGCTTCCTGTGGGTGGCGCATCGGCGCGTACGTGCCCTGGGGGCCGGCCCCCGGCCGGGCGTGCTGCCGGCGCGCGGGGCGCTGGCGGCCGTGGGGTGCACGGTGGCGCTGGCCGGGTTCGCCGTCGCGATGATCCTTTAGGCGGGGCACGTGTGGTGCGCCGGGATCGGCGCTCGTCGGCGACTAGCCTGGACAGGACATAGCGCAAGGAATCCGACAAAAGGTAAGCGTCATGACCGTTCTCCACCAGGAACATCCCACCCACGAGCACCGGCACGGGCCCGCCTGCGGGCACCAGGGCTTCCCGCACGGGGACCATCTCGACTTCGTGCACGACGGCCATCTCCACCGGGAGCACTCGGGCCACTGGGACGAGTGCGAGCCCGGTGAGCACATCTCGCACAGCGGCCACGCGCATGACCACGGGCCGGACTGCGGCCACCCCGCCGTACGGCACGGCGACCATGTCGACTACGTCCACCACGGACACCGGCACGCGGCCCACG
>NZ_JBSGUP010000686.1:0-4260 GCF_053607985.1 Streptomyces sp. NPDC055078 | reverse complement strand
GCGCCACCGCCACCGTGCACCGCGCCCCCTGAGAACTCATCGCCATACGACCATCATCAGCCATCCCACCACCACAACACCCCCCACCGACCACCGTCACCCGGTCGTCGCAGGCCAGGGCGGGGCAGGCGGCCAGGGCCGGGCCGGCCGGGGATCAGGCGGAGAAGTCGCGCTGCCACCACCTGCTCGCCGTGACCGAAGCCGGGGGAGACCCGGCCGGGGCAAGGAGTGCGGCCGGCTCGTCCGGGTGCGTCGTACGGCATGGCGGCCGGTGGGGTCGGGTGGTCCGCGAGCGGGCCGGGGGAGGCGGGGCGGTGGATACGTGACCGGCGGTCGCGGTCGTCGCCGGCTGTACGTGGTCGGCGGCCGGGGTGCGCCACCCGGTGGCGGGGCCGTGGCGGCCGGTGGTTTCGCGACGGCTGGGCGGCGACTTCGTGACGGCGGGCGGTCGCTTCGTGACGGCGGAGGACGGCGGGCGGAGAGCGGAGGAGCGAGGGCTTTCGGCGGCGGGCGACCCGGTTTCGGCCGTCGGGGGTCCGCGGTCGAGGTCGGGGGTCGGTCGTCGGGGGTCCGCGGTCGAGGTCGGGGGTCGGTCGTCGGGGGTCCGCGTCAAGGTCGGCGGTCGGGGGTCGGCGGCTTCGTGACGGTGGATGCCATGCCGGCCGGTCGGCCGGTCGAGGACGTCGGGAGGTGCTGGTGTACGCGGTAGCCCCCGTTCACTTGGAACAGTTGCGTCACCAACGGTGTGGATTCGGGTGCCGGACCCCGGGCGTCAGCGAGCGGCGCGCGACAGCGCCCGTCTCTCCGTCCAGGTGACCAGCGCGCGGTCGTCCAGGGACCGCACCCAGTGATCGGCCATGGCACGGCTCTCCCGGTCGGGCCGGGGGCCGACTCCGAGGACCCGCAGTCCGGCCCGGACGGCGGACCTGATGCCGCAGAGCGAGTCCTCCACGGCGAGGCAGTCGGACGGTTCGGCGTCGCACGCCGCCGCGGCGCTCAGATAGACGTCGGGGTGCGGTTTGGGCCTCATGTGCTGCTCCGGGACGATCACATGCGAGAAGTGCCGCAGCAGACCGGCCGTGTCGAGGCAGTCCTCGACGACATCGCGCGGGCAGTTGCTCGCGACGGCCAGCGGGGCGAACTCGGCTGCGCGGGCCACCAGTTCGGCGGCGCCTGGGGTGGTGACGGGTTCCTCGGCGACCAGGGAGCGGAAGGCGTCCAGGAGTTTGGAGGTCATCTCCGCGGCGAGTTCGGGCCGCCCCGCCTCGTCGGCCATGAGACGGCCGCACTCCGTGTAGTGCACGCCCTTGGACAGTTCGGCGAACTCGTCGGTCGGGGTGACTCCGTGCTCCCTGAGGACGAGGTCTCTGGCTCCCTGCCAATGCCTCTCGCTGTCCATCAGGGTGCCGTCGCAGTCGAATACGACTGCCGCCGGCGTCCATGGGAAGATTTCTGACATGTGAAGGCCATCCTTCTTGAGGTGACGGGGGCGCGGCGTACCGTCGAGAACGTCCGCGCCTGAGAGGAGATGTGACTGCGGGCGCGGATAACAGACCGGTGCCGCAGAAAGATATCCGTGCGGGGCAATACGGCAGGTCGGCCATTCGCAGGGCCGACCGTCCGGCGCATTGCGCGTCGCGACGGAACGGGCGGAATTGAGTGGGACCCAAGCTAATTTTGACAATGGAGTGCAGTCAATGAATCCGGGGTAAGCGATATGAGATGCATTGAACATGGGTAATCTTATGCACCGGGTAATTCTATTTACGTATGAAACTAAACGGCCCTGACGTCGGATTCAGGTCGGTCGCGCCACGGCGAGGTGGCCGATATTCGCAGGACCCTGCCAGGTGGCTGACCCGCCGATCGGGTGGAAAGGCAGACTGGCCGAAGCCGCCCGAGTCCCGGCAACGCCCCTGTCCCGCCCCAGTACGCGGCCCTG
The DNA here is from genome assembly GCF_053607985.1 of Streptomyces sp. NPDC055078. Classification (NCBI taxonomy): domain Bacteria; kingdom Bacillati; phylum Actinomycetota; class Actinomycetes; order Kitasatosporales; family Streptomycetaceae; genus Streptomyces; species Streptomyces sp. NPDC055078. The sequence goes on along the minus strand of NZ_JBSGUP010000686.1, from coordinate 2,318 downwards.
GAGCGGAGAGCCGACGCCTTCGCGCCACAGTGGCCTGGAATTGCGGGGCCCGGCCGCCGCCCCCACGCTGGACGAGCGAGCGGTACGGAGCCTTGGGGCGCGTACCGCGTCATCGGTCTTGAGCCACTCGGGAGTCGCCGTGGTCAGGTATTTCGCGAGGTCTCCGGGATCCCTGGTACCGGACGCTCTGGAGGGCTTCGCCCGGGCGCACCAGGACATGGTCGAATACCGCGCCGAGCACGGCTATCTGCGGGCCCGGCACAGCGCGCCCGGTCGCCGGGTGGCCGTACTCTCCGGCGGCGGCTGTGGACACGAGCCGCTCCACACGGGCTATGTGGGAGCCGGGATGCTGGACGCCGCCTGCCCGGGGCGGGTCTTCGCCTCCCCGCACAACCGGCAGATCTTCGAAGCCTCCCGCGCGGTCGCCCGCGAGGGCGGAGTGCTGCACATCGTCACGAACTACACCGGTGACCGGATCAACTTCGGTATCGCGGCGGAACGGCTCGCCCATGAAGGCATACCGTGCGCACGGCTGCTGGTCGACGACGACCTCGCCTCCGACAGCGCCGCCGTGGCGGTGGGCCGCCGTGGCACCGGGGCCTCCGCGCTGCTCGAAAAGCTCGTCGGGGCGGCGGCGGACACCGGACTCGGCCTCACCGAACTGGTGACCCTGGGCACCTCTCTCGTCGGTCGCTGCCGCAGTCTCGCGGTGGCGTCCGCGTCGCTGACCGCACCCACCAGCGGACGGCCGATGGGCGAGATCCCCGACGGCATCCTGGAGTACGGCGTCGGAATCCACGGCGAGCGCGCCGACCGCACTCTGCCCATCGAGCCCCTCGACGCCCTGGTGGACCGGATGACCGCCGCCTTGCTGACCGCGCTGGCACCCCCCGCCGGAGCGGGGCTGATCGCCGTCGTGGGCGGACTGGGGGCGGTCACCCGGCTGGAGCTGTACGCGGTGCTGCGCGAACTGGCCCGGGTGCTCGACACGTACGGGCTCACCCTGCGGCGGACCATGGTGGGCGACTTCGTGACCGCCCTGGACACCCGGGGTTTCTCGCTGACCCTGCTCCTCGCCGACGACGAGGTGACGAGCCTGTACGACGCGCCGGTCCGGACACCGGCCTGGCAGTGGTAGGGACGAATTGGTAGGACGACCGATCCCGAACGGAGGATGATGAGATCCGACGGCACCTTCACCGAACTGTGGGCGCGGCGGTTCACCGCTTCGGTCACGGCCTGCGAAGCGGAGTTGACCGCGCTCGACGAGCGGGCGGGCGACGGCGACTTCGGCAACAACCTCCTGACCGGGGTCACCATCGCCGTCCGGACGCTGAACCGTACGGCGGCGGAACGAGACGCGGACCTGGACCCGGACGCGGACCTGGCCCTGGACCCGGACCCGGACTTGGCCCCGGACGCGGACCTGGACCCGGACGCGGAGCATGTGCCGCTCCAGGTTCTGGCGACCGCCTTCCTTGATGAAGTCGGCGGCACCAGCGGGCCGTTGTTCGGGCTGCTGTTCCAGGAACTCGCGGCGGCTGTCCGCGTCGACGGACCCACCCTCACCACCCGCTCCCTGGCGCGCGGCACGGCCGCCGGGCTCGCCGCGATCAGACGGGTCGGCGAAGCGTCCCTGGGGGACAAAACCCTGGTCGACGCCCTGCAACCAGCGGCCAACGCCCTGCGGTTGTGCGTACCGGCGACAACGCCCGGCCTGTCGGCGACAACGCCCGACCAGGCACTGGCCGGGGCGGCCGACGCGGCCTGGGACGGCGTACGACGCACCAGACTCCTCGGCGCGCGGCGCGGCCGGGCCAGCTATCTGGGTGCGAGGGCCGTCGGGGTGCCCGATCCGGGCGCGGTGGGCATCGCCCTCTTCTTCTCGGCCGCCGCCGCACCGGTCACCGCGCTCACCCCCTTCCTGCTGGACCCGGCGGACGCGGCGCCCGTACCGGCCGAGCCGATGCCGACCGAGTCGATGCCAACCGCGCCGGTCCCGACCGGGACGTTCCGCCCCGCCGACTCCGGGCCCCCGGCCCGCTCGCCCGCGTCGCTCCCGAACGCCGCCATGCTGGACCGGCCGCCGGGCAGTGCCGCCCGGCAGGGGGACGGTGAGGGCTCCCTCGTCCCGGTCCGTGACCGGAAGCCACACCCGGGTCGGCCGGCGACACCCCCCGGGCCGGTCCGGGCCCCCGCCCCGGAACCACCGGCATAAGGGTCCGGCGGGCGCGTGCGGCTACCGGCGGTAGCGGTGGCGGCTACCGGGCGCTACCGGCGGCGGGACGCCATCTGCCGCCGGTAGCCGCACTCACTGC
>NZ_JBSGUP010000685.1:0-4261 GCF_053607985.1 Streptomyces sp. NPDC055078 | reverse complement strand
GAATGGACTCGTCGGACTCGATCGTTTCGGGCTGCTCGGTCTCGGGCTCGGTGATCGCGGGCATTCGGCGTCTCCTTCTTTCTTGGGGTGGCCCCGGCCCGGCTGGGCTCGGGGGTTGTCCGGTTCCGTCTCTGTTGTCACGCGGGAACCGGACGCTCGTCATCGGGCTACCGGGTGTGAGCGTTGGCCGGTGTGATTACCGATGGCGGAAGCCGGCGGGTGCTCGGTGCGGTGGACGAGGAGTTCGGCGGTGGTGTCCAGTGCGGGTGACAGGGGCCGTTCCCGCCCGGTGACTCGGTATCCGTTCTGTTCGAGAACGTCGACGACCCGGGCGGTACCGTTTGCCCAGTGCTCCGCGGCGCCAGGGGGAACGTCACCGGTCCCGGTGGAGCGGCGGAATTCTGCCGCGGGCTGCCACACCACCAGCGCGCACCGGGACGATCCGGGTGGCCACAGCGTCTGAGTGATCGACTGGACGAAACACGGACCGGTCTCGGCGCGAGGCTCCGCGTAGTAGGGCTCTTCCCATGTGAGTTTCGCGTCTTGCAGAACCCTGTGGATCTCGCTGTCGGGTGCGATCTCCGGGTACCGGTAGTGGCCCGATATCCAGTTGGGACGGGCGGGTGGCCATCCTTTCCACGCGTCGGCAGGCTGCCGCCGTGGTGGGACACCCTGGGGCATTCGGTAGACGAGCAGTTCGGCGTTCGCGTGGTGGTGCGGAGTCCTGGGCGGCCCGGTCTCCTCGGCCACGTAGCCGATCGATTCCAGCGCGCTCGCGGTAGCGGCGACGCGCTCTGCCCAGTGCTCGTCCGCACCGTCCGGCACCTTTCCCGTGGTGTCGTCCCTGCGGAACGCGGCGTCCGGGTACCAGTTGACGAGGACGCAGAGGTCCGCGCCCCTGGGCCAGGCCGGCTCGGGCACACCGTCGGCCCTGCACCAGCCGGCGCCCTCGGGCAGGGCTCGGTACGCGATGCCGTCCCGTGTCGTGTAGGTCTCGCCCAGCCCCAGTCTGGCCAATTGGTGGTTGACCAGTGCGGTTCCCGTGCGGCCGGGGTCGGTTCGGTCGTACGTCGGTTCTGCTGTCATGGGCGGATTCCTGGGCGAGTGGTCGGAGGGCGCGCGTGAACGCTCTGGAGTCGGGTGAGGGATTCCGCTGGTGACAGGGCCCTCGCGCGGGCCTTCTCCAGCCCTCCGCCGCCCGCTTCGCCGCAGGAGTAGTAGGCCCCGTGGGCGTACTCCTCCACATACAGCGCGCGGCCCGGACCGAGCCACAGCTCGCTCTGCACCCCCCGGGGCGGGATGAGGGCGCCATTGGGTACCAGGCGGACAGAGATGTCTCCCCGCTCGGCGAACGCGATGACGTGGGCGAGCTGGTCGCGCCACTGCTGGACCGGTCTGCGGTCGAGTTCGACCCACCACTGCTCGGCGAACACGGTCACCGATTTGCCGTGGCGGGCGGGCAGAGGCCGGGTATCCGCAGCGGCCCGGTCAGCCGCAGACACCACGTCCCACCCGTCACACCACGCCGCGGTGTAGGCGGGGGTGTGGAGGACCGGCGGCCAGCAGGTCGCGGCATGGACCATGATGACCGTGGCGGCGGCCTCGCACGCGGCAAGCCGCGCCTGCCACCCGGGCTCGTCATCCAGGGGGCGCATCCCGGTGCGGTCCTCCGGCGCCCGGAGCAACCGCAGCAGCGTCTTCGCCTCCGCCGGCTCGATGCCGTACGCGGCGATGAGGCGCTCCACGGCCACAACCGGGACGGTTCGCCCGGTCTCGACCAGGTTCACGGTCTGCCTGGACAACCGGGTGAGACCGTGAACTTGGTCGAGGGTGAGCTGGCGGGTCTGGCGCAGGTGGCGCAGGTAGGCTCCGGTGACCAGAGCGCCGGGGTGAGCGGTCGTCATGCCGTCGCCTTCCGCAGTGGACCGCCGTGGGTGCCGGTGCGGAGGACGAGGGTGCTCGTTCGCGGGGTGAGGCTGTAGCGCTGGCTGGAGGCCCAGCCGGTGCCGAGGAGGGCCCACTGGTCCGCGGTCATTTCCCGCCGGTAGGGATCGGGGCGGTCGTAGCGTCGCCCGCCGTGGTGGTCGACGGCCGCCAGCACATACACGGCGCCCCCGGGCCGCAGCCAGAGCGCGGCCTGGTCGAGGAATCCGGGGTCCAGGTACTCCAGGACGTACCGGCAACTGATCAGGCCCACGCTCCCCGGCTCCAGCCGGAGCGATGCCGCGTCGCGGAGTTCGTACCGGGGTTTGGGCGCGGTGATGATGCGGCGGGCCTGGCCGATCGCCGACGGAGAGTGGTCGTAGCCGGTGACGGTCCAGCCCCAGCTCGCCAGCCTGCGGGTCCACGCGCCGTCGCCGCATCCGATGTCAACGGCGACCGCGTCCGCTCCGGGGCCCACCCGGGCGAGGAACTCCGCGTCCTCGCCGGGAGCGGCCAGCCGCGGGCGCTTGCGCTGGTGCCACAGATCCCAGCTCTGCGGCCCGAGAGCGGACGGCGCCGGGGCGGGAGCTGAAGGCCAGGGCGGGTTCACAGAATGCCTTCCGAGGAGCTGCGGGGGCTTGCGTGTTCGGTGTGGGGTGTGTAGCGGGGGGTGTCGGCGTGCAGGATGCTGTGCAGGGCGGCGCCGTCGAAGGTGGCGATGAGCGGGAGGTGGTCGGCGAGCCTGCGCAGGAGCGGGGTGTCGGCGACGGTGAAGCCGGTCAGGGCGGGTGCGAGTTCTCGGCTGAGGTATCCGCGGTCGATGCTGTACAGCGGGGCGTCCGGGCGTCCGGGGTGGGTGCGGTAGCCGGCCGTCGGGTTCATCGCCTCGCTCTGGCCGAGGTGGTCGGCGGCGTAGCGGGCCATCTCGATGTAGCCCGCGGCCGTCAGTTCCCGGTCCGGCCGGTCATCGGTACGGCGCCGTCCGCCCTCGGTGTAGGTGCGGTTGGCGACGAACGCGTGGTCGTCGTAGCCCTCCCACCAGCCGTCGGCCATCTCATCGGCGCGGTAGCTGTTCCAGTCCCAGAAATGGATGCTGAGCCAGCCCGGCTTCGCGAGAGTCGAGCACCATCGGGCTTCGGTGAGCCGGTGCTCGGGGCTCCAGTAGCAGGCGTGGCCGCTGACGCAGCTGATCTGTCGCGGACTCAGGGCCCCGTCGGGGTCCCGGAACGTGACGGCGATGTTCGCGGGGGCGTGCCAGGGTGCCCAGTCCTGCCGGTACTCCTCCGTGACGACCAGCGGACCGCTGTTCTTGACGAAGATCGCGTTGTCGTTGCTGCCGGAGCGGGACGGGGCGATGTATCCGGTCATGCCCATCCGTGCGGCCTGCGCGTGGAGCTGTCCGGGCTGCACTTCCTGCTGGAACACGATGTCCGGGTCCTGGTCCCGGATCCAGTCGGCGGAGAGCACCCAGTTGATGCCCTTCTCCACATTGCAGGCCAGCATGCGCACGGTCGTCATGCCACCGCCGCCTTACGCACCGTGGGGGCCGCCCGGCGGATGAGAACCGTGTCCCTGCGGGGCCGGGTCTCGGCGTCCAGGTCGATGACCGTGCAGCCGGTCAGACGCAGCGTGACCTGCGTGCACAGCATCCACGGCAGCCGGGGGTCGCCGTGCCGGACGAGCATCCCCTCCTTGGCCAGCCGGAGCGAGGGCGCGGGCAGACCGCTGGCGTTGCGTGCGTAGAGATCTCCCACGTAGCCGTAGCGGTTGGGGTCCCCCACGCGTACGGCCGTGTATCCGCCGGCCAGCTCCGGGCGCCGAGCCGCCACCACGGGAACGCACGGGAGGCAGACGGGCGGCAGCACGGTCACCACTTCCTCCAGCCAGTCCCCGGCCGCGGCGGCGGGGTGGCCGAGCAACCACAGCACCCCCTCCCGGGTGCGATCGGCAGAGCCCGCGCACCCCATGCAGAGCAACTGCCACATCGCCTCCCGCTGCCGTGCGGGATGCACGGCACTGTGCTCGGGCTCGCCGCGCCCCCGGCCGAGAGGCACGGGCAGGCGGCCGGGATGGAGCAGAGTGCCGAAGGAGTCGCGATCCCTCACCTTCTCGTCTCGCAGGGCCAGGCGCCGCTCGCTGTGCGGGACATGGAGCCGGGGCTCAACGGGCGTCTCGCCGGTCCACGGAGTGATCCAGGGAGTGAGCCGCGTGGCGTCGGCCCTGATGGGGGACGCGGCGGATGGTGCGGGATGGTTCACGGCAGACCTTTCAGCACATACGAACGGACAGCGGAAGGGGGAGAAGGCGGGAGGGGCCGGCCGCCGCCCGGGCAGGGGGC
>NZ_JBSGUP010000684.1:0-4273 GCF_053607985.1 Streptomyces sp. NPDC055078 | reverse complement strand
GACCCCGTCCGGCACCCGCACTCGCACCCGCACCCGCACCCGCGCCGGGGGTCACACCTCGGCGGGGACGGCCGGGGCGGGGGTGGCCGTCCGGTGGGGGAGGGTGGCGCTGAGCACGGTGGCGAGGGCGGCGACGGCCAGGGCGATCCAGAAGGCCGTGGTGATCGAGGACCAGGTGGGCAGGGGGGTGCCGGGGAAGACATCGCCGGCGAGTACGGTTCCGGCGACCTGGCTGCCGAGGGTGCCGCCGAGGCCCTTGACGACGAAGACGAAACCGCTGAGGCTCGCGACGCGTTCGGCGGGGACGGAGGCGATCAGGATGTTCATGGCCTGGGTGAAACCGATGCCGATGCCGATGCCGGCGAGGGCCGAACACAGGGCGAGCATCCAGGGTCCGGGGTGGCCGAACAGGACGAGAGCCGAGGAGGCCCCGATGGGAACGCACGCGGCCACCAGGATCGTCCGTGCGTCGGCGTACTTCTCCAGGCGCCCGGTCACGATGGACATGACCCCGGCGGCGAAGCCGAGGGGGGCGAGTACGTAGCCGGCGACCGTCGTGGTCGAGGCGAGTCCGTAGCCGGTCGGGTCGGGTGCGGCCACGATGATCGGTACGGCGATGGACGCTGTGCTGGTGGCCCAGCCGATGGCGGCTACCACGGCACAGGCGGTCATGACCGTACGGCCGCCGATCCGCAGGTCAACCAGCGGGTACTCGGCGCGCAGTTCGACGGCGACGAATACCGCGAGCAGGAGAAGGGACGGGACCGAAAGGGCGAGGAAGCGTCCGGACGTCCAGCCCCAGGAGATGACCTGCGTGAGGGCGATGAGCAGCCCGGCCAGTCCGGCGGTGAGCAGTGCGGCTCCCAGCCAGTCGATGGCGGCGCGTGAGTCCCCCTTCGTGCCCGCCGGTTCCCCGGCCGAGGGCAGGCTCGGCAGGATGCGCAGTGCGGCCAGCCACAGGAGGGTCAGGACGCCGAGCGGCAGCCAGTAGAGCCAGCGGTAGGAGAGGGCCTCGACGATGGGGCCGGACACCAGGACGCCGACGACGCCGCCGATCGATGAGGTACTCAGGATGAGTCCGGTGCTGTTCTTGAGCCGGTCTGCCGGCTGGGTCTCCCGCAGGATGCCCAGAACCAGGGGGAAGAGTGCGAGTCCGATGCCCTGGAGGACCTGGCCGAGGGCCAGGGCGAGGATCGTGGTCGCCGTGGCCGACATGACCGTTCCGGCGAGGACGACTGCCAGGACCGCGAGGTACAGCTTCCGCTTGTCGTGAAGGTCGGCGAGCCGGCCGATCAGCGGGGTGGCCACGGAGCCGGAGAGCAGCAGTCCGGTGAACACCCAGGTGATCGACGCGGGCGAGGCGCCGACGCCGTTCTGGATGTCCACCAGTGCGGGCGAGAGCATGCCTTCGAGCATCGTGAGGACAAGCACGGAACCGCTGGTCACGACCGTGATCGCGGTTGCCGAACGCTGATCGGTGGGTGCGGTGGGCGGGGCGGGTGTCGCCATGAGAGACCTCCAGCGAGGTGAAAAGCGTGGGGTGATGGCTGAAGCGTCGGCCATGGCGCTCTCGGTGACTTCGTAGAAAAACAACAAACGATGTGACGTAGTCCTGCCATCTCGACGAAGCATCGGGACTGATCACCACTTGGGCCTTCTTATCCCTGGCTACCAGGTGCAAATCACGTAGGATACGATGTGGACTACGGAGAAGGTGAGTGGGGTGTGAGAATCTCCCGCCTTTTGTAGGATGCGCACATGGTCGCCAAGAGAACGACGAGCGCGAAACGGCGTACGCCGAGAGGGACTCTCAGCCTGGAGAAGATCCTCGCCGCTGCCGAGGAGGTGCTCGGCAGGGACGGTCTCGACGGAGTCACGATGCGATCCGTCGCGGCCGAGCTGGGTGCCGACGCGATGTCCCTGTACCGCCATGTCCGATCGAAGGAAGATCTGCTGCTGGCGCTCTGCGACCGGCTGGTGGGGGCGCTTCCACTGCCGGTGCCTCCCGGCGAGACCGCGACGCCGGTCGAGGTGATCAAGGAGGCGCTGCGGGCGGACTACGAACTGCTGCTGCGGTACCCCGGGCTGCATCTGCTCGACACCGGCAATGCCCCGATGCCCGGTGGGCTGCGTCGTAACGAGCGCTGCTACGCGATCGCGCTCGACGCCGGACTGGGCATCCGGGACGCGGTCGGGATGTTCGCGGCGCTCCACCGGTTCCTGGTGGGCTGCGCGGCCCTGCACCCCGGCCGCCGGGGCTGGGACAACAACCCGGTGTACTGGTCGCAGGTCCGCTCCGGGGTGGACGGAGAACCTGGCGACTATCCCGTACTCCGGCGCGTCATCGCCGCCATGAGCGAGTCAATGCAGACCCAGGAGCAGATCTTCGAGGAGGGCATCGCCGTCCTGCTGAAGCCGCTGGAGGAGGTGCAGTCCTCGTCCGGTTCGGGGTCCTAGTAGTCCGGTTCCGGTTCCGGGTTTTCGTCCGGTTCAGGTACCGGCTCCGGGTCCTCGTCCGGGGACGCGTCCGCCGCGACGCCCCGTAGGGAGACGCCGGAGAAGGGCTGATCCGGCCGGGCTGATCCGCAGAGCTGATCCGACAGAGGACCGTCCGTCCGTACGGGCGGTCCTCTGTCGGCGCCTTCCGGCAGACATCCTCCGGCAGGCGCCGCCCCCGCCCGGCCCCGGCGGCTTGTGCGCCAGACCCAAGCGCGTCCTCCGGATTTGTGCGGCACCACCGACCCGGATCGAAGTCTACTTCGTAGACTACCGAATAGCGCGAGTTGCGCGCGAACCGTCGTACCAGCCGCAACCAGTCGTACAAGGAGACCGCCTATGACTATCGACAGGCAGGCCATCGCACGCGTGGCGCAGAACGCCGCGACCGAACTGGGGATCGTCGGCGCGCAGGTCGCCGTCGCCGTCGGTGACGACATCGAAGAGATCGCCGTCGGAGTGGAGAACTTCGCCACCGGACGGGCCGTCACCGCTGACACGCTGTTCCAGATCGGCTCCACGACGAAGGTGTTCACCGCCGCCCTGGTGATGCAGCTCGTCGATGAGGGGAAGGTCGACATCGACGAGCCGGTGGCGAAGTATCTGCCCGGTTTCCGGCTCGGTGACGAGTACGCCACCCAGAATGTGACGCCCCGGCATCTGCTGTCGATGTCCAGCGGTATCGACAACGGTCCGTACACGGACACCGGCCGGGGCGACGACTGCGTACGGACCACGGTCGACTTGGTCGCCGAGGTGCCGGTCGTCGCCCGGCCGGGCGAGGGGTTCGGCTACAGCAACGCCTCCACCAATGTCTCCGGCCTCATCGTCGAGACACTCACCGGGACCACCTGGGACACCGCCCTGCGCGAGCGGCTGCTCGGCCCGGCGGGGCTGCCGCACTCCGCCAGCCTTCCGGAGGAGCAGATCTTCCACCCCGTCGCCGTCGGCCACCTCAACACCGAGGACGGCGTACGCCACGCGGAACCCTGGATCTTCGCCCGGGGCGCCGGGCCGGCCGGCTCGTCCCTCGCCTGTTCCGCCGGAGATCTCGTCCGGTTCGGGCAGCTCTTCCTGCGGGGCGGACTCGCCGCCGACGGCACCCGCGTGCTGTCGGCGGCATCCGTCGCCGCGATGCAGACCCGGCAGGTCGACGTGCCCGCGAAGCTGTTCGCGGACGGCTGGTGCCTCGGCCCGTACACCAAGACCTGGGACGGTGTGTCAGTCTACGGGCACTCCGGTACCACCCCGTGCGGCTCGTCGACGCTGGTGTGGGTGCCGATCCATCAACTGGCCGTCGCGGTCACGGTCAATGTGGCCAACCGCGGCTACCATTTCGCCGACCGGGTCTTCGGTCATGTGTTCGAGGAGATCCTCGGGATCGCCAAGCCCGAGCGGCCGACGGCGGCGGCTGAGGTCTGGGTCGACCCGGCACCCTATCTCGGTGTGTACGAGTCCCACGACGTGCGCTACGACGTGACCACCGAGGACGGCAGGCTGTTCGTGACCCTGTCGCCGAACGCGCCGGTCGAGCTGCCCGGCGTGGACCTCGAACCGCTCACATCCGAGCTGTATCCGCTGGGCGACCACCGGTTCCTGCCCGCCGACGACGCCGTGGGGAGCGACCACCTCTGGGACGTCGCCTTCTACCTCGGCGACGACGGCAGAGCGGTGCGGTTCCTGAACGGCGCGTTCCCCGCACGGCGGACCGGCTGAGCGCGCGGACCGGCTGAGCACCCCGAAGGCCCGGTGTGCCGGGAGCTTTCGCTCCCGGCAC
>NZ_JBSGUP010000683.1:0-4282 GCF_053607985.1 Streptomyces sp. NPDC055078 | reverse complement strand
CGGGACGTATCTGCTGACGCTGTCGCCGATCGCGCTCTGATCACGCTCCGACTCATGCACTGACCTCATGCACTGACACATGCACCGATCATGCTGCGATCACGCGCTGAACGCGCCCGGGGTGCCGCCGCACCCGCCATCGGCTCAGGCGTCGGTGGGCTTCTCGTCCCCGGGCTTCTCGTCCGCGGGCGCCAGCCCGAGCCGCTCCGTGAGCCACTTGTCGAACTCGATCGCGGCGCGCACCCAGCTGACGGTGGACGACACGAAGTGGTCCAGGCTCACCCCCGTACCGATGAGCATCTGCGCCTCACCGATGAGCCGGATGGTCGCCGGAGCGTCCTCCTCCTCGTCGTGGAGGTGGGTGTAGACCTTGGGCCACAGGGTGCGGCGGTTCCAGTCGTCGACGGTGTCGAGGATCTGGGGACGGTCCTCGACGGGCAGCGGCCGGTCGTAGAACGTCCGGACGGAGAAGACCTGCTGCTCGTCCTCGCCGCGGAACATGAAGTACGTGCGGAATTCCTCCCACGGCGCGGCGAGGTCTCCCTCGTCGTCGACGATGTACTTCAGCTCCATCTGGTCGAGGAGCTGCTTGACCAGGTCCTGGTCGGGCACGACGGGGCCCGCCGGTCCTGGGGCCTGCGGCTGGGTCTGGCCCCCGAAATTCGGAATCGAGGACGGATCGATGGTCACCGTGGATTTCCCTTCGTGCGGATGGGCGCCATCCTCCCCCATGCCGGGGCGGGGCTGACAACCCCTCCCCCGGCCCGTCCCTCCGTGGTGGCGGAACTACAGGGTCTTACCGGACACCGGGCCCGACACCGGGCCCACGATCAGACCGTCCTCGAAGCGGTCCACCCGCACGGTGTCGCCGTCGGTCACCTCGCCCGCGAGGATCTCCCGGGCGAGCCGGTCCCCGATCGCCGTCTGCACCAGCCGCCGCAGCGGGCGGGCGCCGTACGCGGGATCGTTGCCCTCTTCGGCCAGCCACTCCAGCGCCGCCGGGGTGACGTCCAGGGTGAGCCGGCGCTCCGCGAGCCGGGCGGCGAGCCGGTCGAGCTGGAGCTTCGCGATGCGTTCCAGCTCGCCCTTGTCCAGCGCGGAGAAGACCACCAGATCGTCCAGCCGGTTGAGGAACTCCGGCTTGAAAGAGGCCCGGACGACTTCCAGGACCCGCTGCTTCTTCTCCTCGTCGCCGAGGTGGGGATCGACCAGGAACTGGCTGCCCAGATTGGAGGTGAGGATCAGGATCGTGTTCCGGAAGTCGACCGTACGGCCCTGTCCGTCCGTGAGCCGGCCGTCGTCCAGGACCTGGAGCAGGATGTCGAAGACCTCCGGGTGCGCCTTCTCCACCTCGTCCAGCAGGATCACGCTGTACGGGCGGCGGCGCACCGCCTCGGTGAGCTGGCCGCCCTCCTCGTAACCGATGTAGCCGGGAGGGGCGCCCACCAGCCGGGCGACGCTGTGCTTCTCGCTGTACTCCGACATATCGACGCGGACCATCGCCCGCTCGTCGTCGAAGAGGAAGTCCGCGAGGGCCTTCGCCAGCTCGGTCTTGCCGACGCCCGTCGGGCCGAGGAAGAGGAACGAGCCGGTGGGCCGGTCGGGGTCGGCGATGCCCGCGCGGGTGCGCCGTACGGCGTCGGACACCGCGCGCACCGCCTCGGACTGGCCGATCAGCCGCCGCCCCAGCTCCTCCTCCATCCGCAGCAGCTTCTGGGTCTCGCCCTCCAGCAGCCGCCCGGCCGGGATACCGGTCCAGGAGCCGACCACATCGGCGATGTCGTCGGGTCCTACCTCCTCCTTGACCATGGTGGCGACCCCGCCGGTACGGGCCTCCTCCTCGGCCTCGGACGCCTCGGCCAGCTCGCGCTCCAGGGACGGGATCTCCCCGTACAGCAGCTTGGATGCGGAGTCGAAGTCGCCGTCGCGCTGGGCCCGTTCGGCCTGGCCGCGCAGCTCGTCCAGCTTCTCCTTCAGCTCACCGACGCGGTTGAGGCCCTGCTTCTCCTTCTCCCAGCGGGCGGTGAGACCGCGCAGCTCCTCCTCCTTGTCGGCGAGGTCGCGGCGCAGCTTCTCCAGCCGCTGCTTGGACGCGGCGTCGGCCTCGTTCTTCAGCGCCAGCTCCTCCATCCGCAGCCGGTCGACGACGCGCTGCAACTCGTCGATCTCGACAGGTGAGGAGTCGATCTCCATCCGCAGCCGGGAGGCGGACTCGTCCACCAGGTCGATCGCCTTGTCGGGCAGGAAGCGGGAGGTGATGTAACGGTCGGAGAGGGTGGCCGCCGCCACCAGCGCGGAGTCGGCGATCTGGACCTTGTGGTGGGCCTCGTACCGGCCCTTGAGACCGCGCAGGATCGCGATGGTGTCCTCGACGGTCGGCTCGGCTACCAGCACCTGCTGGAAGCGCCGCTCCAGCGCCGGGTCCTTCTCGATCCGCTCGCGGTACTCGTCCAGGGTGGTCGCGCCGACCATGCGCAGCTCACCGCGGGCCAGCATCGGCTTGAGCATATTGCCGGCGTCCATGGCAGAGTCGCCGCCCGCGCCCGCGCCGACGACCGTGTGCAGCTCGTCGATGAAGGTGATGATCTGGCCGTCGCTCTCCTTGATCTCGGAGAGCACCGTCTTGAGCCGCTCCTCGAACTCGCCCCGGTACTTCGCACCCGCGACCATCGCGCCGAGGTCGAGCGCCACGAGCCGCTTGTTCTTCAGCGACTCGGGCACATCGCCCTTGACGATGCGCTGGGCGAGACCCTCGACGACGGCGGTCTTGCCGACACCGGGCTCACCGATGAGGACGGGGTTGTTCTTGGTACGGCGGGAGAGCACCTGGACGACCCGGCGGATCTCCTGGTCCCGGCCGATGACCGGGTCGAGCTTGCCGTCGCGGGCGGCGGCGGTGAAGTCCGTGCCGAACTTCTCCAGCGCCTTGTACTGGCCCTCAGGGTCGGCGGTGGTCACCCGGCGCCCGCCCCGTACGGCCTCGAACGCCGCCAGCAGCCGCTTGGCGGACGCGCCCTGGGCGCTCAGCACCTCACCGGCCTGCCCGCCCTTGGCGGCGAGGCCGATCAGCAGATGCTCGGTGGAGAGATAGTCGTCGCCCAGCTCCTTGGCGTGCCGCGAGGCGTCGGCGATGACGGCGAGGAACTCCCGGTTGGGCTGCGGAGGCGCGACCGTCGAACCGGCGACACTGGGCTGCGCGCCGAGCACCCGCTCGGCGCCCGCCCGCACGACCGCCTGATCGGCCTCGACGGCGGCCAGCAGGTCGATGATGTTCTCGTTGTCCTGGCCGGTGAGCAGCGCGAGCAGCAGATGCGCGGGGGTCAGATCGGGGTGCCCCGCGGACACCGCCCGGTTGGTGGCGGCGTTGATGGCGTCGCGGCTCTTGTTCGTCAGTTCGGCGTCCACGTGCGGTCTCTCCTCCTTCTGGCAGGCTTCTGACAGGCGGCGTTCTCGTACGTGTTCGCGTACACGTACCTGTACGCGTTCTCGTACGTGTACGCGTTCTCGTACACCTCGTACACGGTCTTGTCGGCAGTCATGTCGGCGGCGGGCACGACTGCCCCTCAACACTGACACCTTCAACCTGCACAAAGTTGAGTCTATTCCACTCAACCCTGTTCGCGCCATCCCATCGCACCACGCCGGACGCCGGGGATCGCCGCGACTACGCTGCCGCCATGCCCACAGACGTACGCGATCCCCGCCCCGAGTACCTCGCGTTCTGGCGCGAATACCACCTGTGCTCACTGACGACCCAGCGGCCGGACGGCAGCCCGCACGTCGTCGCGGTGGGAGTGACCTACGACCCCGAGGCGGGTCTCGCCCGGGTGATCACCAACAAGGGCAGCCGAAAAGTCGCCAACATCCTGGAGTCCCCCGACGCGGGCGGCGCGCGGGTGGCCGTGTGCCAGGTGGACGGCGGGCGCTGGGCGACCCTGGAGGGCCGGGCGCGCGTCCGGACGGAGCCGGAGCGGGTGGCGGAGGCCGTACGGCGCTACGCGGAGCGCTACGGCCGGACGCCCGGCCCCAACCCGGACCGGGTCGTCATCGAGATCGCCCTGGAGCGGGCCATGGGCCGCGCCTGAGCCGCCCGCCCGGGTGCCCGACGGGCCCGCACCGGGGGAAGCCCCCGCAGGGCCCGCAGCGCCCCGTACGGGGCCGCACGGAAGGCGGCGCGGCGGGGAGTGTGTCCGGGACCCTGGGCCGATCCGGTCCCTGGAGCCGATCCGGCCCCTGAGGCAGATCCGAACCCTGAGGCCGTACGGGAAAGGCACAGCGGCGC
>NZ_JBSGUP010000682.1:0-4294 GCF_053607985.1 Streptomyces sp. NPDC055078 | reverse complement strand
CCACATTGCATAACTTCACCAGTTCCCGGCCAACAGTATAAGAGACAACACCCAGGTGCAGCATCGCCTCGGCGGCAATCCGGTGCACCTCCCGGCGCCGCGCCGGGGGCATTCCGGTGAGCAACGCGTCCCGCAGCAGAGAATGGGTGTAGCGGAGCCGGCCGTCGGCTGTCCTGCGCCCCGGCCCGTCCTCGGTCCGGAACGTGGACAAGGCGGTGCCGGGCCCGGGGCCCGCCGGACGCGTGCCGTTGTACGGGCCCTGCCCGGGGCCGGTGTACGGGACCTGCCCGGGGCCGTTGTACGGGCCCTGCTCCGAGCCGGTCCCGGTGAGCCGCGTGTACGCACCGGGCGCGGGCGCGGGCGCGGGCCCGGAGCCCGCCGGGTCCGGGCCGTCGTACGGGACCGGCTCGGAACCCGCCCCGATACCCCGCGTGGACGTACCGGGTGCCGCCGGGCCTGCGGGGCGGTGAGGGCCGGGGCCGAGGTCGCGTTGCAGCACGCCCAGGTGAGTCATCGCGGTGAGCCAGCCGGTCACCCGGGCCGGGTCCGTGCCCGTCAGCTCCCCGAGCGGGGGGCCGAGCCTGGCGGGGGGAGATTCCGGGCCGACGCCCGGCTCCACCACCTCGTCGTCGCACGCCTCGTCCAGGGCGGCGAGGAACCGCGCCACCTCCGCCGTGCCGGGACCTGCGCTCTCCAGCCACCACCGCGCAGCCGCCAGATAGGCCCCCGGGTGCAGCGCGGCAGAGGTCTCCGGCACGTCCGGGAGCCCGTCCGGAGCACCGAGGTCGGCGAGGTCGGCGAGGTCACGGAGGAGGGCGCGCAGCAGCAGCGGGCTGCCCGCGCCGGCCCGTACACAGTTGTCGACCCATGCCTCGGTGGCCGCGGGGAACTCGGCGCGCACCAGTTCGGCCGCCGACGCGGCGCTGAGCGGGAGGAGCGTGTGGGCGCGCACGCGAGCGGGCGGGAGGTTATGGGCGAAGCCGGGCCCGGGCGGGTCGATGTCGTACTGGCTGCGTTCGGTGACGGCCAGCAGCACCGGCAGCGGTAACCGGTCCGCGTGCCGGGCGCACTCCACCAGCCAGCGTCGCGAGGAGGGGTCGGCGTGGTGGATGTCGTCCACGGCGAGCAGCAGCGGGGATTGGTCGGCGTACGACTGCAGCACCCGGCACAGCAGTGCGGCCCGCTCCCGCTCGCTGCCGGGCGTGTCCAGTTCATCGAACCCCGTCAGCGGGCCGAGGAGTTGGAGGGCGGCGGCGAAGGGCACGGTGGCGTCGCCGGGCGAGCAGCGGGCCCGCAGCACCCGCATGCCCAGCAGGGCGGCCTCCTCGGCCGCGTTCTCCAGGACGGTGGTCCGGCCGGTGCCGGTGGCCCCGCGCACCAGCACCACGCCGCCCGAGCCGGCGCGGGCGCGAGCGGCCCCGGACGCCAGCAGCGCGGCGGCTTCCCGGTGTTCGCGCGGCTGGTCACGTCCCGGTTCGGACATCGTTGTCTCCTTTCGTCCGGTCTGCGGGTGCCGGGGGCGGCCACTCCCGCGAGGCGGTGACCCGACAGGGCCGCGCGGCGGTGGCGCCCGGGACCGGTGGCACCGGACGGGTCGCACCCCTTGCGGTCGTCGCGGCACTGATCTCGTGGTCGTGCTCGTGGTCTCCCATGGTTGCACCCGCCCCTCCCCCGGCCGAGTCTGGAAAGTGCACACCTGCCACCGAGCCGACATGAGGTGGCAAGCACAGAAACATGGGGGAACACATGGGGGAACCATTGCTCAGCACATCGCCGGCCACCCGTCGCCCCGGTACGGCGGGCCCCGCCGACCGGATTCCCGTGGCCGTGCACGCCCCGGACCCGATCTCGCGCGAAGGAGCGTTCAGCCAGCTTCGCCGGTACCCGGAGATCGTCCTCCGCAAGGCGTCCGAGTCCGGTCCCGGCTCGGTGGCCCTGCTCGTCGAGGACACACTGAACGAGGAAGCGCTGACCCGGCTGCGCCAACTGGTACGCAGCGACGGCGCGCGAACGGTGCTCGTCGTGGGCACCCTGCGGGAGACGGAACTGCTCGAAGTGATCGAGTGCGGGGTCGGCGCCATCGTCTGGCGGCACGAGGCCACCGCCACCCGCCTGGTGCAGGCCGTACTCGCCGCCGCCCGCGGCGACGGCGATCTGCCCGCCGACCTGCTCGGCCGGCTCATCACCCAGGTGGGCTCGATGCACCGCGGCGCGGCCGGACGCCGCGGCGCTCCGTCCTCCGGGCTGACACCGCGCGAGGTGGACGTCCTGCGGCTGGTCGCCGAAGGGTTCGACACCCAAGAGATCGCCGGCAAGTTGTCCTACTCCGAACGCACTGTCAAGAACGTCATGCACGGGCTGACCACCCGACTGCACCTGCGCAACCGGGCACACGCCGTGGCGCATGCCCTGCGGGAAGGCTACATCTGACCGGACGGGCACCAAAACCGACCTCGCGGGCAGCAGGGTCTGCACCGCCGCCGTCCCCGGGGCTCCTGCGGGCAGGGGCGGTCCCGGAGGCAGGATCGGGTACGGCGGCGCACGGCGGCCGACGGCACGCGGGCGCTCCGCGGCAGCACGACGGCAGATGACACGCCGGGCACAGCGCCCTGGCACGGCAGGGCGGAGCACGACGGTGATCCAGGACGTGGACGAAGTCCTCAAGGAGCTGATCAGCGGCGGGGCGCTGGCGGGTTCCGGGATCGGTGTCGCCTTCGACGCACCCACCCGCGACTGGGCCGCCCGCCGCAACTCGCCCACGATCAACGCCTATCTGTACGACATCCGGGAGGACGTCAGCCGCCGCCAGCGGGGTCAGATCCCCGTGCGCGACGAGCACGACCTGGTCGTCAGACACCGCCGGCCCCCGCGCTGGTTCCGGTTGTCGTACCTGGTGACGGCCTGGACCCGGCAGCCGGAGGACGAGCACCGGCTGCTGTCGGCCGTACTGGCCACGCTGATTCCCCGCGAACTCCTCGCGCCGTCCGGGCTGCCGGGAGCCCTCGGCGCCCAGGGTCTGACGGTCCCGCTGTCCGTGTCCGGACGCCAGTTGGAGTCGCGGTCCGCGGCGGAGATCTGGTCGGCGCTCGGCGGTGAGCTGAAACCGTCTCTCGATGTCGTGCTCACCGTGCCCTTCCCGGCCTATCCCGAGTACGACGCGGGCCCGCCGGTCACCGAGGGCGCGTCGGTCCGGCTGCGGGCCATGGACGGCAGTACGCCCGGGGGCGGGGAACGCGCGCACCGGCCACGGCAGGTGGCGGCGGCCCGGGACGCCCGCGCCAGGGTACGGCGGAGCCGGCAGCCCGGCCCGGACGACCCGACGCCGGCATGACGAGGACGGCCCCGGCGGACACCGGGACCCACGCCGGAACCGGAACCGCCGCGGACACCGGGACGGACACCCGGACGGAAAGCTCCGCGGACGCCGGGACGGACACCCGGACGGAAACCGGGACGGACACTGCCACCGCATCCGTCACAGGCGCCGAGAGCGAGAACGGCCCCGCCGCCGTTCTCCTCGAACGCCTCGCCGGCCTGCGGGACCGCGCCGCGCTGCTGGTCGACCACCGGTCCGCCGACGATCCGACGGCGGCCGATCCGCTGCGCGGGCTGTATCTGTCGCCGGAGCATGTACGGCGGCTGCTGAGTCCCGCACAGCCGCCGCCGCTCCCCCGCACCGGCGGCACCGGCGGCACCGGGCAGCCGCACGACCGGCTTGCCCGTATCGCCGGGCGCCTCGGTCTGACCGGGCTCGACACCGACCTGCTGCTGATCGCCATCGCCCCGGAACTGGACCGCGGATTCGAGTCGCTGTACGGCTATCTCAACGACGATGTCAGCCGGCGGCGGGCGACCATCGCCCTCGCACTCGACCTGTGCGGCGTCCCGGTCCATCTGACCGGCGCGCGCGCCCGGCTGCACCCCACGGCCCCACTGCGCGCGCTGGGGCTGCTCACCCTGGAGGAGCCGGAACGGCCCTTCCTCAGCCGCTCGCTGCGCGTACCCGACCGGGTGGTGGCGCACCTGCTCGGCGACGACACTCCCGACGCGGCGCTCGCCGGGCACCTGCGTCCGCTGATCCCGCCGCACGAGCCGCACGAGCCGTACGAGCCGCACGAGCCGCACGAGCCGCACGAGCCGTTCGACAACGAAGGAGACAGAGCAGACGAAGGGGATGAAGGAAGTGAAGGGGACAAAGGGCCGGAGCGGGAGGGCGAGTTCACCTTCGACGGCTTCGCGCGGCGGCTGGCCGCACGGCTCACCGCCTCTCCCCCGCCGACCGTCTATCTCCGCG
>NZ_JBSGUP010000681.1:0-4303 GCF_053607985.1 Streptomyces sp. NPDC055078 | reverse complement strand
CGCCGGTGCCGTCCCGCCAGATCGCCGTGTTACCGGCAGGGTCGGGGGTGGGGTCGACGGCTTGGTTTTTCCCGGCCTGGGTGGTGGTCCAGCGGATGGGACGCCCGCACTCGGTGCAGGTCGAGGGGCGTCTCATTCGGGTTCCCTGGTGTGGTCGACGGCGGCCTGGTCGCGCTCCGGGTGGGCACCGGCCTGTGCGAGGAGGCGGCGGGTGCCGATGACGGTGCACGAGGCGCCGGGGATGGCCTGGCAGGTCGGGCATTGGGCGAGGGCCGTTACCCAGGCGTCGCGGCGGGCCTGGTGGGTGTCGGCTCGGCGGGGTCGGGTGCCTCCGTGGCTGGTGCAGAGGTCGCCGGCGGGGGCGTAGCACCAGGGGCAGGCGACGGCGAGTTGGGGGAAGCGGAGGGGGCGTCGGGTCATCAGGTCGCGTCCTCGAAGGTCGGGCGGTCCGCAGCGGCGCGCGCGGCAGCGTGAGCGGAGGCGGCGAGGCGGCGGTCCTGCTCGCGGGCGTCCTCGGCGGGGTCGACGGGTGGGAGGCCAGCGGCGGCGCGGCGGGCGTCGTCGAGGCGGGTGGGGTGGGCGTCGGCGCGTCGGCGGCCGTTCGTGCGGCACCCGGCGCCGGGCGTCGCGCCGCAGACGCGGCAGACGACGGCGAGGACGTTGACGACGCCCTCCCGTACGCGGGGAATGGCCTGGCCGACGGTGGCGAGGACGGCGGCAGCGCGACCGGTGGCGGGGGTGCCCGGGGGGAGTGCGGGGCGGTCGGCGGTGCCGAGGGAGGCCCGGATGGACTGCGGGGGCGTACGTCCGTCGGCCGCCGCGGTGATGAGCGCGCGGACGGAGGCGGCGGACTCGGCGCCGGTCTCGCCCGGGGTGCCGTCGTAAACGACGTTCGCCAGCTCGATGCGCTCGGCACGGCGCTCCTTGATCTCGGTGACGATCTCGGCGGGGCTGATCCAGGGCTGGCGACGGGCGATCGCGATGACAGCGGCACGGGCCTCGTCGACGGCGTACGGGGCGAGGATCTCCCCCCAGACATCGGGGGTGTACTCGCCAAACTTCTGCGCGGGGCAGGCGGCGGCGACGTACTCGGCGATCTGAACGGCTTCTTCTTCGGTCACGGCTGTCCTTCCTGGCGTTGGGCGGCGCGGGCGGCGGCGCGGGCGCGGGCGCGGTCGAAGACGGTCCCGCCGTCGGACTGCTGGCCCCGCGCGGTACCGGCGGGGTCGGTGGTGTTCATGACCTCGTGCACGACGCTCGCGAGGGTGGCGGGGTGGAGGTTCTTCTGCATCCAGCGGGCGATGCCTCGGCGGATCCAGTCCGGGGCGATCCGGTCCTCATCGAGGAGCACCCGGATCTCACGGGAGAGCTGACCGATGACGCGCGACGGGGGGCGCTCAGCGCACCGGTCGAGCCACTCGCTGACGATCGTCTGGGCGGTGACAGGGGCCTCGGTCTCCTCAGCCTCGGCGTCGTCGACCGGCTCGCCCTCGATGACCTCGTCTGGTGTGCCGCCTTGAGGGTCAGCCGACGACGGGGGGTTCCCCACAGAGTGAGGTCTTGTAGAGAGAGGAGAGTGAGTAGGCGTCCGGGATTCCCGGACACTGACGTCCGGTGTTTCCGGACACTGAGATTCGTCAGTGTCCGGGTTTTCCGGACACTGGGCTTCCGGGTCAGTGTCAGGTGTTTCCGGACGCTGAGACGGTTCAGTGTCCGGGAATCCCGGACCCTCAAGTCCCGGTCCAGGGTCCGGGTTTCCCTGACACTGAGAATCGTCAGTGTCCGCAGAATCCGGATGCTGAGCATCGTCGTCAGTGTCAGGAAAGGGCGGACACTGAAGGGGAAGGATCATGTACTTCGCGGTCGCGTTCTTCTGGCCGGTCGTGACCTTCTTCAGGCAGCCCTTCGCGATCAGCGCCTTGATCACTTCGTAGATCTGCGGGCGGGACAGCTTCGCGCGGCGGAGGATCTTCTCCGACTCCACGGAGGACCAGGTGATCCGCGTCGAGTCCCGGGCGTCGTCCGCCAGCACCGCGAGGGCGAGCTTCTCGCGGTGTGTCAGCGTCGTCGGTGCGTAGTCGAGCACCTCGACGTACAGGCGGCTGCCCACGTACTGATCTCCTCGGGATGGTGCTGAGTGTGTCGTTGGCCTGATGGGCGGCCGGTTGGTGCTGCACGGCCGCCCACCAGGAGTCAGCCGGCCGCAGCTTTCGCCGCGGCGCGTGCCAGCCGGTAGCGCTGGGGCCCGGTGAGACCGCCCCAGATGCCCCACCGGTAGCTCTCACCCCGGCCCGTCTCCTCCGCCAGTGCGGTGGACAGGCACTGGGCACTGATCGGGCACCGCTCGCAGGTCCGGAGCGCCTGGCCCTGCTCGAACGTCCGGGCCTCGGCGAACCAGATGTCAGGGGGGAGGCCGCTGCGGGCGCAGGCGGCGTTCGACCAGTCGGCGGGGCTCATGCCGACCTCTGCCGGGCGCGGGCCCGCCACCGGACGACGGTCCGGGCGCTGCACCGTGCGCGGGCTGCGATCTCACGCGCGGTCAGGCCCCGGCCATGCAGGCGGGCGAGAACGGCTCGCTGCTCTGCGCGGCTCAGCCTGGCCGGGGGGTCTCCGGCCACAGCCCGCTCAACGGCCGCCGGGTCCGGCGCGCTCATCCGCGCGCGCCAGATCCCGCACTGGCGAGTCTTGCACTTGGAGCAGTAGCGGCGGCCCTGGCGGTCACGGCGCAGCCACTGGGGCCAGGGGTGGCCATGGCGGCAGGTGGCCGGGAGTACGGCGTGCGGCGTCATGCGGTCACCGCCGTGACGGTGTGCACCCAGGACAGCGCGGTGGCGTCGAGCTGCTCGCGGGCCCGGGTCACCGCGACGTACGCGAGGCGGCCCTCTTCGCGGCGGAGGATCACCAGCCCGGATTTCGGGTCCGGCTTCGGCGCGCGGAAGTCGCTGTGGATGCGGACCTTGGCCCATTCGCGGCCCTTGGACCGGTGCGCGGTGGACACCACCAGCTCGGCCGCGTCCTCGCTCGCGAGAGCGTCGGCCGCCGCCGCGATCCGGCCCGTCCCGTGCTCATCGATCAGCTTCACGAGGACACGGAGCGCGCCGTCCTCCTCCTCCGCGTACTCCCGGACCGCGTCCCACGAGGGGAACGCAAGCAGCTCGGGGTGATCCGTGGGCTTCCCGGACTGGAGGGACTCGGCCGCCCAGGCCAACCGTTTGATGTCCCCGCCGCCCCCGACCAGCGCCGTCTTCCGCCCGGCCGCCAGCGATTCCATGACGATGCCCATCGCACCCGCGTTGGTACGGCACAGGATCGCGTCCGGATCGTCGACCGGGCCGACGGCGGACTCGCAGCCGTCGTATCCGGTGAGCCGGAGGGGGGCGCCGATGATCCTCAGCCAGGTGTTGGCCTGGTCGGCGATCGGCGGCCCGAACCGGAACGACTGACTGAGCGTCAGTTCGGGGCAGCCCAGCGCCTGGACGAATCCGCGGAGTGCGTCCTTGGCGCCGCGCCACTCGTAGATCGCCTGCGAGCTGTCTCCGACGGCGATCCGCTGAGCGTGATCCTGCGCGAGCAGGACGGCCGCGAGGACGTCGTTCGTGTCCTGCGCCTCGTCCAGCAGGACAACGTCGGTGTCGAGTCGCGGCCCGGACAGCGCCCACATCTTGAGGTAGTGGTCGTGGCTCAGCCGCAGAACACCCTGCTCTTCGCGGAGGTCTGCCCATGCGGCCTTGGCCACGGGCAGGACCAGGGCGAGGAGCGCCGCGCGCGGTTCCTTCTGCGTGAGGCCGTCGTACTGCGGGACGTGCCGGGCGGTGATCTCCGGATCGGCGCTGTGGCACCAGCGCCCAACCGTGTCGAGCGCGCACCGCATGATGATCTTGCTGGTCATCGCCTTCGGCGTGCCGAGATCCGTCGGGACCGACGGCGTCGAGCCGATGATCCCGAGGACCTTCCGGACGTCGAGCGCCTGCCCGGCCTGGTGCGCGGTCTGCCTCGGCGCCTTCAGCCGGGGCAGATGCCTCGGGTCGAAGGCCAGAGCGTGGCCCGTCTTGCAGAGGACCGTGCTGGGGAAGCTCCGCGAGGCGTCGGCCGCGATCGACCGGTTGTAAGCGACGTACGTCATCCGACGGCGCGGATCGCTCTTGGCGATCATCTTCAACGTCGACGACTTTCCGCAGCCGGCCCCGGCCTGGAGCGCGCAGTCGATGCCGTCGCCGTACGTCGCGATTGCTTCGTGCTGCTCGGGTGTGGGGTCCACCACTGGTGCACCTCCTTTCTGGGGGTGCGGGCCCCGCCGGGGAAG
>NZ_JBSGUP010000680.1:0-4313 GCF_053607985.1 Streptomyces sp. NPDC055078 | reverse complement strand
GCGCCGGAGAGACCGGCGGGCTCTCCGGGCCGCAGGGCACGGGTGTGGGCCCACGGGGAGATCCCCGGCGCGGAGCCGCGACGACGGCAGGCGCCTCTCGGCCGCGCGGGCGATCGGCGCGCGGACCTCGGGCGGAAGCGCGCCGGGAAGCCGTTCCGCCATCGGACACCCACCAGCCGGACAAGGAGCATTCAGTGACCGACACCCACGCGGCCCCCACCCCCTGGCGTGACCCGGCCACGCCCGAGGCCGTGCCGGACCGGACGGGCGACAGCGCCGGCCGGGGGGTCACCCCCGCCGACGCCGCCGACGCCGCCCGGCTCGTCTCCTTCGGCCTGCAGCCCAAGCTGCTCCCGGCGCGCGACGCCGAATACGCCGACCTGCTGCGGCGATACCGCGAGGACCCGCCCTTCGCCCGGATCGCCGACGCAGTCGCCACCGGCCTCGGCCTCATCGTCCTTGAGGTGTCCACCCGCGCAGGCATGGCCCTGGCCGCGGGGGAGGACTCCGTCTTCGCCGTCCGCATGGGCGACTACGCCCGCCGGGCGTCCCCGGACTCCGCGGACCGCTTTCTGCACGGCCTCGCCCATCTCGCCGTCGCCGCCATGGCGTTCCCGCGCCCCGAGGATCTCGCCGACGACGGATACATCGGCCGCATCACGGTGAACGGCGTCGACGCGTTCGTACGGCAGGCATGCCGGCGGCTCGAAGAGCGCGCAGGCGAGCAGGGCACCAACACCGACCCCGCCACCGACGCCCCCGGCCTGGAGTCCGCCTGGCGGGTCTACGCCCGGCGCAGTGCCACGGGAGCCACGAAGGACACCCGCCGGCTCGCCGGTTCGACCACCGGCATCGTCGGCAAGGCCGTCGCGTTCCTCACCGACTCCGGCTTCCTCCAGCGGACCGGTGACGACGCCGGAGGCGCCTACCGCACCACCGCCCGCTATCAATTGCAGGTCCGCGACATGGCGGGCGGCGCTGCCATGGCCGAACTGCTCGACCTCGGCGTCGTTCCGGTCAGCGACGGCACCGCCACCCTCCTCCCACCGCCCGACGCGGACGACCCCGAGCTGGCCGCCGACGCCGGACTCCCCTTCCACACCTGACCCGCCGGTGCCGTATTCCTTCCACCCGTGCCCCACTGATGCCGGACCCCTTTCCATCCGATTTTCCATCCGATCCACCGAGACCGAATCCGCCTCCCGTGCGCGATCCGCCGAGACCGAATCCCCCCGGCCCCGACCCGCCGACACCGACACCGACCACCCTCCGACACCCGCCCCGTAGTCACCGTCCGCCGCACATCCGCACCCACCACGAGAGCAAGCCGCCATGTACGAGCTGTCCCGCGTTCGCCTCTACTCCATCGGGCCCGCCGGTGCGCGCTACGCCGACACCGTGCTGGATCTGCGCGGAGTGGGCGAGCCAGTGCCCCACCCCGCGCCCGCCCAGGCGGAGTTCTTCGAGGACGAGCCGACCGGCCCGCCCCGCCGCCCGGCCCCCGCGGGTGTGCTCTTCCTGGAGAACGGCGGCGGAAAGTCCGTTCTGCTGAAGCTGATCTTCTCCGTGATGCTGCCCGGCCACCGCAACACCCTGGGCGGTGCCAGCTCCGGCGTACTGCGAAAGTTCCTGCTCGCCGACGACTGCGGACATGTCGCCCTGGAGTGGCAGCACACCCTCACCGGCGAACTGGTGGTCGTCGGCAAGGTCAGCGAGTGGCGGGGACGCCAGGTCTCCAACGACCCGAGGAAGTTCGCGGAGGCGTGGTACTCCTTCCGCCCCGGGCCGGGCCTGAGCCTCGACTCCCTCCCCGTCGCCGAGTCGACGGCCGTACGCCCCCCGGTCGAGGGCGCGTCGGGCGCGCGGGGCCGCCGCCGCACCATGAAGGGCTTCCGCGACGCGATCACCGACGCCGGCAAGGCGTACCCCCACCTCGATGTCTCCTGGGAAGAGATCCACGACCGGTGGAACGAACACCTCGGCGACCTGGGCCTCGACCCCGAGCTGTTCCGCTACCAGCGCGAGATGAACGCCGACGAGGGCGAGGCCGCCGGTCTCTTCGCCGTCAAGAAGGACTCCGACTTCACCGATCTGCTGCTGCGCGCGGTCACCGACACCCGGGACACGGACGGCCTCGCCGACCTCGTCAGCAGCTTCGGCAACAAACTCGGCCGCCGCGCCGAGCTGACGGCGGAGCGCGACTTCACGGCGGGTTCCGTCGATCTGCTCGGCCGGATCGTGGCGGCCACCGAAGCCCGTGCGCGCGCCCGGGAGATCCATGCGGGCGCCGAGCGGCGCACCCGCACACTCGCCCGCAGGCTCTCCGCCCGCGCCGAGGCGGAGCGCACCCGTACCACCGACCTCGCCCGGCAGCTCACCGCCGCCGCGCACACGGTCACCGAGGCCGAACGATCCCGCGCCCGCAGCTCACTGATCGCCGCCGAACTGGCCTACCGGCACGCCTCCCTCGCCCTGACCGTCGCCGAGAGGAGCGCCGCCGCCCAGCGCCGCGAACTGACCGACGCCCGTACGCTGCACTCCGCCTGGCAGGCGGCGGAGGCCGTCCTGCGGCACCGGGCCGCGAGCGACCGTTCCGCCCGCGTCGCCGTCGCGATCCGCGAGGCCGAGCGCGACGCCGCCCCCGCCCTGGCCGCCCGCGCCCGCGCCGCCGCCGATCTCGTCCGCGCGCTGCACTCGGCCGCCGATGACGGCGAGCGGGTCGCCAATGAGGAGGAGGAGCGCTCGGCCGCCCTCCAGGAGGCGGGCGAGACCGCGCACCGCGACGCCACCGCCGCCGCGACCGAGGCCCAGCGCGCCCGCAGCGAGATCGGCCATCTGCGCCAGCGCCTCACCGAGGTCGAACAGGAGACGACCGAAGCCGTACGGGCCGGCTGGCTCGACGACACGGCCCCCGACGCCGATCCGGCACGCGCGGCCCTCGCGGCGAGCGACGCGGAGAAGACCGCCGTCGCGACCTGGGACACGGCCCGTGAGGCGGGCCGGATCACCGGCGACCGGGCCAAGGAGGCGGCGGCTGCCGAATCCCGCGCGGAGCTGGCGGCGGCCCGCGCGCAGGACGCGGCCCTCGCGGCGGAACAGTCCTACGACACCGAACGCCGCGCCGCGGAGTCCATCGCCCAGGACGACCGCCTGGCGGAACTGCTCAGCCTGCCCGCACCCCGCGCCGTCGCGGCAACCCCCGTACCCGCCCCGAGGCGGGGCACGGCCGGGGCTGATGGACAGAGCCAGGGCGCGGGCACCACCCGGACCGACCATGCCCCGGGGGCCGACGGCCCGTCGGGGACGGCCGCCGCCGATGACGGCACGGGGACCCGCCCGGCGGACGGGACCGCCACCGAGGAGCCCCCGGGCACCGGGTGCGACACTCCCGGGGGGACCCCGGCGGGCGCCGCCCGCAGGCGTCCCCGCCCCGCCGACGGCCCCCTCTCCGCCGAAGAGCTGGACCGCTACGCCGACGACCTGCGCGAACTGCTCGACCAGTACATCGCATCCGCCGAGCGGCAGCTGTTCGACCTGCGCACCGCCGCGGCCGACGACACCCGTATCCTCGGCGCGCTCGGCGACGGCGGACTGCTGCCCCCGGGGCCCGATGTCCTCGCGACCGTCGAATACCTGGGGGAGCACGGCATTCCCGCGCTCCCCGGGTGGCGTTATCTCGCCCAGGCCGTCGACCCGGCCGACCACGCGGCGGTCCTGGCGGCGCGGCCCGAGCTGGTCGACGGGGTCGTGATCACCGACCCCGCGTCACACCTCCGCGCCCGTGAAGTCCTGACCGCCGCTGCCCTGCTGCCCCGCTCCACCGTCGCGGTCGGCACCGCCGCCGCGCTGCTCGCGCCGGTCCCCGCGCCCCGGGGCGGCGGCGGGGGTGCGGCGGACGCCGCGGACACGGGCGTGTTCCTCGTCCCGCCGAACCCGGCCATGCACGATGAACACGCGGCCGACGAGGAGCGGCGGACCCTCAGGGCGCGCGCCACCGCGCGGGACGAGGAGATCCGGCTGCTCGCGGCCCGGCTGGCCTCGGACCGCGCCATCGCCGCCCGGCTCGGCTCCTGGCGGGCGGACTGTCCGCCCGGGAAGCTCGCGGAACTCGCCCAAGGCGCACAGACGGCCCGCGAGACGGCGGAGGCGGCGCGGGCGGAGCTGACCGAGGCCCGCACCGCTTGGACGGAGGCCGAGGAGGCCGCCGCCGACGCCGCCCGCGCACGCGACGAGCGCCAGGAGGAGGCCCAGCGCGCGCGCCGGTCCGCCGACGCGGTGGCGGGCCTCGCGTTCGGGCTGCGCGAGCGGGCGGG
>NZ_JBSGUP010000679.1:0-4316 GCF_053607985.1 Streptomyces sp. NPDC055078 | reverse complement strand
GGCCCTCAGGGGACATGCCGGTGGTACGGGGAGGGCGCTCGCCGCCGGCAGGCCGGCCGGGACACGGCTCGGGCACACGGCTCCGGAGGGGGCTCCGGACACGGCTCCGGAGCGGCGCCCCTGAGGGGCAGGATGGAGGGCGTGAGCACCAGCGAGAGCGCCCGACCTGCCCAACCCGCGAAATCCGCAGCACCCGCCGATTCCGCAGCACCCGCCGAATCCGTCGAGACCCCGGCCGGGACCGCGCGGATCACCTGGCACCGAGCCCGTGAGCCATGGCTTGTGCTGGCCCTGGGCCACGGGGCCGGCGGCGGCATCGGGGCCCGGGATCTGCGCGGGATCGCCGACGCGCTGCCCGCCGACGGGGTGACCGTCGCTCTGGTGGAGCAGCCCTGGCGGGTGGCGGGAAAGAAGCTCGCCCCGGCGCCGAAGACCCTCGACACCGGCTGGCGGGGGCTGTGGCCCGCACTGGAGAAACCCGGGCTGCCCGTCGTCGCGGGCGGACGCAGCGCCGGCGCGCGCGTGGCCTGCCGGACCGGCGCCGGACTCGGGGCCGTGGGCGTCCTCGCGCTCAGCTTCCCGCTGCACCCGCCCGGCCGCCCCGAGAGGTCCCGCGCGGCCGAACTGCTCGGCGCGGCCCTCCCCACCCTTGTCGTCCAGGGCGCCAACGACCCCTTCGGAGCACCGGCGGAGTTCCCTGAGGGTGAGCACCGGATGGTGGAGATCCCGGGCGCCGATCACGGCTTCGCCGTCCCCAAACGGGCCGGTATCACCGAGTCGGAGACTGTGAAGACCATCACACACGCGGTACGGGAGTGGCTGCCGGGACTCCGGGAATGACGAGCGCGCCGAGTCTGTTGTGCGGGGTGTCAGGACATCAGCCATCACAGCACGGAGTAGGGAGTCTCTCGCATGGGTTCGACCATCTGCCCCCGCCGTACGGACAGCGCTGACCTTGAGTGGTCGGTGCTCACGGCGGCAGCGACCGCGCCCGATCGGGCGCCGGGCGGAGCCGGTCGGCAGGAGCCGTCACCCGAAGGTCGACTATTCTCCGATTCGAGCGGGTCCGCATTCGGCCTCGCCACGGCGTTGGAGGAGGTGGGTCCGGTCACTGGGACCGACGCAGGGACGGACGACGGCCAGGACGCACAGGCAGGGGCCCTGCCCGCGGAGACGGCCGCCGAGCGCAATGCCCGTTTTGAGCGGGACGCGCTCGGTTTCCTCGACCAGATGTATTCTGCCGCGCTGCGCATGACGCGCAATCCGGCCGATGCCGAGGATCTCGTACAGGAGACGTACGCCAAGGCTTACGGGTCGTTCCATCAGTTCCGCGAGGGCACCAACCTCAAGGCGTGGATGTACCGGATCCTGACGAACACCTTTATCAATTCGTACCGCAAGAAGCAGCGCGAGCCCCAGCGCAGTGCCGCCGAGGAGATCGAGGACTGGCAGCTGGCGCGCGCCGAGTCGCATATGTCGACCGGTCTGCGCTCCGCGGAGTCGCAGGCGCTCGACCATCTGCCCGACTCCGATGTGAAGGCCGCGCTCCAGGCCATCCCCGAAGAGTTCCGTATCGCGGTCTATCTCGCCGACGTAGAGGGCTTTGCGTACAAGGAGATCGCGGACATCATGGGAACACCCATCGGGACGGTGATGTCCCGCCTGCACCGGGGCCGTCGCCAACTGCGCGGCATGCTGGAGGACTACGCGCGCGAGCGCGGGCTCGTCCCCGCCGGTGCGGGGGAGTCGAACGAAGCGAAAGGCTCGGGCTCATGAGCTGCGGAGAGCCGCACGAGACGGACTGCTCAGAGGTTCTCGACCATCTCTATGAGTTCCTCGACCGTGAGATGCCCGACGGCGAATGCACCAAGTTCGAGGTGCACTTCGAGGAGTGCTCGCCCTGCCTGGAGAAGTACGGGCTGGAGCAGGCCGTGAAGAAGCTGGTCAAGCGCTGCTGCGGCCATGACGACGTCCCCACCGACCTGCGGGCCAAGGTCATGGGCCGGATCGATCTGATCCGCTCGGGCGGGGTCGTACCGGATCAGGACGTGGCGACGGCGGCCCTGGAGACACCCGGCGCGGGCCAGGACTGATCCCGGGCCAGGACTGAGCCGAGACCAGGGCTGATCCCGGGCCAGGACCGATGTCGGCCCAGGACCGACCCGAGACCAGGGCTGATCCCGGCCCGGGACCGATCCACCGCACGACGCGGTGTACGCGCGGTGTACGCGGGTCCGGAGCCTGGGCGCGGCAGGCAGCGACAGTGCCATGATCAGCGAGGCGTGAAGAGGGTGTGCCGTCAGCGCGGCGCACCCTTTTTCGTACGCTCACCCGTCCAGCCGTCTCCATCGTGCGTACCCTGTCCATGTGCGCCCCCGCGTGCCCGGCCATGCCGCGAACGCGCTCTTCGCACGCCTCTGCCGTCACCCGTCTGTGCGAACAACCGCCGACCCAGCCGCCCCTCACGCCTCAACTCGCTACGGTGACGCGCGAGATGAAAAGGGGGCGGGGCGGTGAGGTCCGTACCGGCGACGGCACGCGCGTACATTCTCTGCGCCCTGCTCGGGACCGCGGTGTGCGCGCTGCCCCTGCTGGGGCAGTACAAGACCATCGGGTGGAGCACGGTGGGCTTGCTCGCGGCGGTGTACGCCGTGTGCGAGCTGCCCGGCCGCTGCCGCCATCTCGGTGACTTCGTCCCCGTCAGCGCGGGGTCCTTCTTCCCGGTGCTGCTGGCCGCCGCCTTTATGCTGCCGTCCGCCGCCGCGCTGCTCGTCGCCGTGCCCGGGGCGCTGCTGGGTCGGGTGGAACGGCGTCCGGAGGGCGTACGGCGGATCTGGCGGACCGCTCAGCTCGCCCTCGCCACCTGGGCCGCGGGCCGGACCTATGCCCTGCTCGGCGGGGAACGCACCCTGCACACCCCCGGCGACCCCCACCCGGTCCACGGCCCGCACTTCCCGGACGCCCTGCTGCCCGCGACCGGCGGCGCGCTCGCCTTCTGCCTGGTGGTGACGGTCCTTGAGGCGGGCATCCTCGCCGCCGCCGAACGGCAGCCGCTGCGCACCACCTGGCGCGAGCTGGCCATCGGCTCGGTGGTGCCGCATCTGGTGCACGGGCTCGCCGGGCTGATGATGGCGGTGCTGTGGCGCAGCCCGTACGGGCCGGTCTCCGCGCTCTTCGTGCTGCTGCCGATGTACATCACCTGCTGGCTCTTCTCGCAGTACCACCGCGAGCGCCTCGCCCACCAGGCCACCATCCGTGCCCTGGTGCAGGCGGTCGACATCAAGGACCGCTACACCCGCGGCCACAGCGAGCGCGTGGGGCGGGCCTCCGTCCTGATCGCGCGCGAGCTGGAGATGGACGAGGAGCGGGTCGAGGTGATCCGGTTCGCCGGAATCCTCCACGACGTGGGCAAGCTCGGTGTGCCGACGCGGGTGCTCCGCAAGGAAGGGCCGCTGACGCCCGAGGAACGACGGGTGATCGAACTGCATCCCGAGTACGGGCACGAGATCGTGCGCGGCATCGGATTCCTCGGCGAGGCGCGCTCGGCGATCCTGCACCACCACGAGCGGATGGACGGCAGCGGTTACCCCTCAGGGCTCAAGGGGCACCGGATCCCGGAGTCCGCGCGGGTGGTCGCGGTGGCGGACGCCTTCGACGCGATGACCTCGACCCGTTCGTACTCCCGGGCCCGCCCGGTGGAGACGGCGCTGACGGAACTGAAGCGGTGCGCGGGCAGTCAGTTCGACCCCCGGATGGTGGAGGCGCTCGTCCGGGCGCTGGAGCGGCACGGCTGGGAGACGGCCGTCACCGCCGAGGACACGACGGCGACGGCACCGCCGGACGCGCGGGCCATCCCGTCGCAGCCGGTGCGGGTGACCGCCCGCCCCCGCGCGGACCGCGCCCCGGGCGGCCCCTCATGACCGCCGCCCCCGAGCCCCAACCACCGCCGGAGGCCGCCTCCGGCCCGCCGCCGGCACCCGGCCAGGACGCCCGCTCCGACCCGGGCCAGGGCACGCGGCCCGGGGCCGGCCCGGACACTCGCCCGGGTGCTGGTCCGCCCCCGGGACCGATGCCCTGCGGCGCCCCGGGACCGGCCCCTCGCCCGGACGGCGGCGGGCCGCCCGTGCCCCGCTCACGGTCCGACGCGCGCGGTACGTCCGCCGCCGCGGGTTTACGGCCCGCCGCCGGTCCAGCGGGCCCCGGGTCCGAGTCCGGCTCCGGGCCGGGCCCCGGTCCCGTGCCTGGCTCCGATCCGGACCGGATCGGCTCGCACGACCCCGGCGCACCGGTGGCGCGCGGGCGCGGGAGGCGCGGGG
>NZ_JBSGUP010000678.1:0-4364 GCF_053607985.1 Streptomyces sp. NPDC055078 | reverse complement strand
CACCTGCGCCCGCCCATAGGGGGAGGGCGGGGGTCAGGAATCAGGAAGCGCCGCCCAGCAGGTCCCGTACCCTCCCCCGGATCTCGTCCGTCGCCAGCCCCCGGATCGTCAGCGTCGTACGGCGGCGGAGCACATCGTCCGCCGTCTCGGCCCACTCGTGGTCGCGCGCG
Source organism: Streptomyces sp. NPDC055078 (assembly GCF_053607985.1). NCBI lineage: Bacteria > Bacillati > Actinomycetota > Actinomycetes > Kitasatosporales > Streptomycetaceae > Streptomyces > Streptomyces sp. NPDC055078. The sequence goes on along the minus strand of NZ_JBSGUP010000678.1, from coordinate 4,194 downwards.
TAGACGACCTGGGCCCAGATCTCCGGTGCGTCCGGGTGTATCCGCCCGGCGAGCGACGGGTCGCTGCCCGCCAGCCGCGCGATGTCGAAGGCGAGGGACCCGTAGTGGGTGGCCAGATGGCGGGCGGTGTCCGCCGCCATCGGCGGACCCGGCGTCCCGCCGTCGGCCAGCAGACGGTGTGCGACCGCGTTCGGGTTGGCGATCCCCGGCAGCGGCGGCTTCTTCGGCAGCCGGGAGATCGGCTCCATGTCGGCCGCCAGCGGGTGGCCGGGCAGCGCGGCCAGCTTGCCGATCACCGTACGGCCGATATGGCGGAAGGTCGTCCACTTGCCGCCGGCCACCGACAGCATCCCGCCCCGGCCCTCGCTCACCACCGTCTCCCGCTTGGCCTTCGATGTGTCACCGGGACCGCCGGGCAGCACCCGCAGACCCGCGAAGGAGTAGGTGATCAGATCGCGGGACAGCTGCTGGTCGCGGATCGAGTACGCGGCCTCGTCCAGGATCTGCGCGGTGTCCCGCTCGGTGACCGAGACCTCGCCGGGATCGCCCTCGTACTCCTCGTCGGTGGTACCGAGCAGCAGCATGTCCTCCCAGGGGAGGGCGAAGGTGATGCGGTACCTGTCGATCGGGGTCGCCAGCGCAGCCCGCCACGGCGCGGTGCGCCTGAGCACCAGATGCGCGCCCTTGGACAGCCGGATCGAGGGGTCGGCCCCCTGGTCCTCCATCCGGCGCAGCCGGTCCACCCACGGCCCGGTCGCGTTCAGCACCAGCCGCGCCGAGACACCGAACTCCGTGCCGTCCGTACGGTCCGTCAGCTCCGCGCCCGTCACCCGGCCCCGGGTGAACCGCAGCCCGGTGACCTCGGCGTGGTTGAGTACGGTCGCCCCGGCCCAGGCGGCGGCGCGGACCGTCATCAGCGCCATCCGGGAGTCGTTCATCTGGTCGTCCCCGTACACGGCGACGGCCTTGAGGTTCTCCGTACGCAGCTCGGGGACATCGCGCCTGGCCTTCGCCGCACCGATGACATGGCCGACGCCGTCACCGAACGCGGAGAGCGCGGAGTACGCGAACACCCCCGCGCCGAGCTTCGCCGCACCGTGCGGCCCGCCCTTGTACACCGGCAGATAGAACGTGAGCGGGCTCGCGAGATGGGGGGCCACCTCACGGGAGAGCGCGCGCCGCTCGAAGTGGTTCTCCGCGACCAGTCTCACCGCACCGGTCTGGAGATAGCGCAGCCCGCCGTGGAGCAGTTTGGAGGACGCGGAGGACGTGGCCCCTGCGAAGTCGCCGGCGTCCACCAGTGCCACCCGCAGCCCGGCCTGGGCGGCGTGCCAGGCGGTGGAGATGCCCAGGATGCCGCCGCCGATCACCAGGAGGTCGTAGGTCGCCCGGGAGAGCTGCTCCCGGGTCTCGGCCCGGCCGGGTCGGCATCCGGGGGCCGGGGCGCTCTGCAGGGTGGTCATGGTGACGTGCTCCTCGTCAGTCTTCCTCTTCGAGCCAGCCCATGGTCCGCTGTACGGCCTTGAGCCAGCTCTTGTACTCGCGCTCACGCTGTTCGGCGTCCATGCGCGGGGTCCATTCGGCGGCGCGGCGCCAGTTGGCGCGCAGCGCGTCGGTGTCCGGCCAGAAGCCGACGGCCAGTCCGGCGGCGTAGGCGGCGCCGAGGCAGGTCGTCTCGGCGACCATGGGGCGCACGACCGGCGCGTCCAGGAAGTCCGAGAGGGTCTGCATCAGCAGGTTGTTGGAGGTCATGCCCCCGTCGACCTTGAGCGTGGTCAGCTCCACCCCCGAGTCCTTGGTCATGGCGTCGCTGATCTCGCGGGTCTGCCAGGCGGTGGCCTCCAGCACGGCGCGCGCGATGTGCGCCTTGGTGACATAGCGGGTCAGACCGGCCATCACCCCACGGGCGTCGGAGCGCCAGTACGGGGCGAACAGGCCCGAGAACGCGGGGACGAAGTACGCGCCGCCGTTGTCCTCGACGGTCAGGGCGAGGGTCTCGATCTCGGCCGCGGAGTTGATCAGGCCCATCTGGTCCCGCATCCACTGCACCAGCGCGCCGGTGACGGCGATCGAGCCCTCCAGGGCGTACACGGCCCGCTCGTCGCCGATCCGGTAGCCCACGGTCGTCAGCAGTCCGTTGTAGGAGTTGACGGGGGTGTGAGCGGTGTTCATCAGCATGAAGGTGCCGGTGCCGTACGTCGACTTGGCCTCGCCCTCGGCGAAACAGGTCTGGCCGAAGAGGGCGGCCTGCTGGTCGCCGAGCGCGGAGGCGACCGGGACGCCGTCGAGTACGCCGCCCTTGGCCGTCCCGTACACCTCGGCCGACGAACGGATCTCGGGCAGCACCTCGGCCGGGACGTGCATGGAGGCGAGGATCTTGGCGTCCCACTCCATGGTGTGCAGATTCATCAGCATGGTCCGCGAGGCATTGGTGACATCGGTGACATGCACACCGCCGTCGACACCGCCGGTCAGATTCCAGATGACCCAGGAGTCCATGGTGCCGAAGAGGATCTCGCCGCGTTCGGCGCGCTCGCGCAGCCCCTCGACATTGTCCAGCAGCCAGCGGACCTTGGGCCCGGCGAAGTAGCTCGCCAGCGGCAGCCCGGTCTCCCGGCGGAACCGGTCCTGGCCGACATTGCGGCCGAGTTCCTTGCACAGGGCGTCGGTACGGGTGTCCTGCCAGACCAGCGCGTTGTGGACGGGCTGCCCGGTGGCCCGGTCCCAGAGCAGGGTGGTCTCCCGCTGGTTGGTGATACCGATCGCCTTGACGTCGGCCTTGGTGATGCCCGCCTTGGCGATCGCGCCCGCCACGACCTCCTGCACATTGGCCCAGATCTCGGTGGCGTTGTGCTCCACCCAGCCGGGCTTCGGGAAGATCTGCTCGTGCTCCTTCTGGTCGACGGACACGATCCGGCCGTCCTTGTCGAAGACGATGCAGCGGCTGGAGGTGGTGCCCTGGTCGATGGCCGCGATGAATGGGCCGTGCCCGTGGCTGTTGGTGGTGTTGGTCTCGGTCACGGTGCGCTCCTGCTCGGGTCGGTGGGGATACGGCTGTATCTGTACGGCGCCTGTACGGAGTGGCTCCACGGCGCGGTCCCGTCGCGCTCGCGACGGCGCGGTCCCGCGTCCGCGCACCCGATCGTCCGCATGTCCGGGGCCGCGTCTCAGACGAACGCGAGGTTGTAGAGACCCGCGGCGAGTGCGCCGCCGGCCAGCGGACCGGCGACGGGAATCCAGGCATAGCCCCAGTCCGAGCCGCCCTTGTTGGGCAGCGGCACCAGGGCGTGCACGATACGGGGCCCAGGTCACGGGCCGGGTTGATGGCGTATCCGGTCGGCCCGCCGAGGGAGAGGCCGATGGCGACGACTACGAAGGCGGTGATCAGCGCGCCTAGGGTGCCGAGGCCGTCGCCGTCGGCGTTGAGGCCCTGGGTGAGCACCGCGAGGACCAGTACGGCGGTGCCGATGATCTCGGTGGCGAGGTTCTGCCAGACGACACGGACCTCGGGGCCGGTGGAGAAGATGCCGAGGACGGGTCCGGCGCCGCCGTCGTGCGCGCCCTCCACGGGCTTGTCGGCGGGGTCGCCGATGATCTCGCGGTCCGTGAGATGCGCCTGGAACTGTCCGTAGTAGGTGACCACCACCAGGGCGGCGCCGATCATCGCGCCCAGCAGTTGGCCGCCCCAGTAGACGGCGACGTTGTCCCAGACGCCGTCCTTGATGGCGATGCCGAGGGTGACCGCGGGATTGAGGTGGGCGCCGGAGAGCATCTGCGTCGTATAGACGGCCGTCATCACCGCGAAGCCCCACCCGAAGGTGATGGCCACCCAGCCGGCCCCGCGCGCCTTGGATTTCTTCAGGGTGACGGCGGCGACCACGCCACCGCCGAGCAGGATCAGCAAGGCTGTGCCGATCGTTTCGCCGATAAAGATGTCGGAGCTGGACACCGCGACTCCTTTGTCCTTCGTCCAGGGGAAGGCGGATCGCCGGATGCCTCCGGTGGTCCGCGCCCTCAGGTGAGAGCGTTCCGGCTCTTGGCGCTGTCACACTCTAACGGTTTTCCGGTAGGTGTTCGGCAATGCCGACCGATGAACGGCAGTTTTGTCCCTGGTGAACACGGCGTCAAGGGGCGCCTTCCCGAAATGCGGATCGTTATCGATGATGCGACAGCTCGCCCGGAATCGCCCGGCGG
>NZ_JBSGUP010000677.1:0-4368 GCF_053607985.1 Streptomyces sp. NPDC055078 | reverse complement strand
GCCACCGCCATCGTCGCGGGCCACAACCACCTGACCTTCGCCGACCTGGACACCCGCTCCAACCGGCTCGCCCACCTCCTCATCGCCCAAGGCGTAGGCCCGGACACCGTCGTCGCCCTCGCCCTCCCCCGGTCCGCCGAATCAGTCGTCGCCACCCTCGCCGTACTCAAGGCCGGAGGCGCCTACCTCCCCCTCGACCTCGACTACCCCGCCGAACGCCTGGAGTTCATGCTCACCGACGCCCAACCGGTGTGCGTCGTGACATCTCGCGCCACGGCCGGCAGTGTGCCGGAGTTGCCCATACGCCGACTGCTGATCGATCCCATGGACGATCTGGCGCATCTGTCGTCCGAGCGGCCCACTGTGGAGCCCCACGCGGAGAGCGCCGCCTATGTCATCTACACCTCAGGCTCGACCGGCCGACCCAAGGGTGTCGTCCTCACCCACGGCGGACTCACCAACCTCTACCGTGACCATGAGCGGGAGCTGTACGAACCCGTAGCGGCCCGACTCGGACGGAGGGTCCGGGCCCTGCACGCCGCGTCGTTCTCCTTCGACTCCTCCTGGGAACAACTCCTCTGGCTCATCGCCGGACACGAACTCCACATCCTCGACGAATACGAACGCCGGGACGCCGAAGCCGTCGTCGCCTATGTGCGTGACGCCCGCATCGACACACTCGACGTGACCCCGTCGTACGGACGTCAACTGCTGGATGCCGGACTGCTGGCCGGGACCTGGCGACCGCCTCTCTTCCTCCTCGGCGGCGAGGCCGTACCACCCTCACTCTGGGACGAACTCCGCGACACCCCGGACATCGAGGTCGTCAACTACTACGGCCCCACCGAATTCACCGTCGACGCCCTCATCGCCCGTACCACCGACTCTCCCACACCCACCATCGGCCGCCCACTCGACAACACCCGCGCCCACATCCTCGACACACACCTGCGACCCGTACCAACCGGCGTACCCGGCGAGCTGTACCTCCCGGGCACCCAGCTCGCGCGGGGCTATGTCGACAGGCCCGGACTGACCGCCGAGCGGTTCGTCGCCGACCCCTTCGGCGATCCCGGCACCCGCATGTACCGCACCGGGGATCTCGCACGCCGACGCGCCGACGGACTCATCGACTTCCTCGGGCGAGCAGACGATCAGATCAAAATCCGAGGCTTCCGCGTCGAACTCGGCGAAATAGAAACCGCACTCACCCACCTCGACGGCGTCACCTCAGCCGCCGTCATCATCCACCACGACACACCCGACATGCCCCGCATCGTCGCCTACACCACCGGAACCGCCGACCCCACGACACTCCGCCAGAAACTCACCACCCAACTCCCCGACTACATGATCCCTACCGCGATCATGAACCTCGACACCCTCCCCACCAACGTCAACGGCAAACTCGACCGCACCGCACTCCCCACACCCACCACCGCCCCCGAACCCACCCGAGCGCCACGTGATGCCCGGGAGGAGATCATCACCGGGGTCTTCGCGGAGGCGCTGGGGCTGGTATCAGTCGGGGTGGAGGACGACTTCTTCCGGCTGGGCGGGCATTCGCTGCTGGCGACGCGGGTTGCCGCGCGGGTGCGGAAGGCACTGGGGGCGGACTGCGCGATCCGGGATGTGTTCGAGGCCAGGACGCCGGCCGCGCTGGCGGCCCGGCTGGCGGAGCACTCGGCGACCGAGCGGCCCGCACTCACCAGGGCGGAGCGGCCCGAGCTGCTGCCCCTGTCGTACGCCCAGCGCAGGCTGTGGCTCATCGACAGTGTGCGCGGCCCGGGGACCGCGTACAACGTGCCCTTCGCGGTACGGCTGCGGGGGACAGTGGACGTGACCGCGCTGGAGCGGGCCGTACAGGATCTGGTCAGGCGACACGAAACACTCCGTACGGTCTTCGCCGAGCACGACGGCGAGCCCTACCAGCGCGTCCTGGACCCCGACGAGGCACGAGTCCCGTTCACGGTCAGGGAGGTGCCGGCCGGGAGGCTGGCGGATGAGGCGCTGGCCGTGTGCGGGCATGTCTTCGATCTGGCGGCGGATCTGCCGTTGCGGGTGACACTGCTGCGAGCGGCCGACGACGACCATGTACTCGTCCTGCTCATGCACCACATCGCCACCGACGAATGGTCCACCGGACCCCTCCTCACCGACCTCGACACCGCCTACACCGCACACACCCAGAACCGGGCGCCCGAATTCGCACCCCTCCCCGTCCAGTACGCCGATTACACACTCTGGCAACGACAACTCCTCAACGAAACCACCCGCCCACTCACCGACTACTGGCACACCACACTCACCGCACTCCCCGACGAACTCACCCTCCCCACCGACCGACCACGCCCCACCACACCGACCCACAACGGCGATGTGGTGCATTTCGATGTGCCGAAGGCGACGGTGGCGGGGCTGGCGCGGATCGCGCGGGAGGCGGGCGCGACCATGTTCATGGTGGTGCACGCGGCGGTCGCGTCACTGCTGCACCGCCTCGGCGCGGGCGACGACATCCCCCTCGGCAGCCCCGTCGCAGGCCGAGGCGACGAAGCACTCGACGGACTGATCGGCTTCTTCCTCAATACGCTGGTACTGCGCGCCGATCTCTCCGGCGAACCCACCTTCGCGGAGCTGGTGGCGCGAGTCAGGGACACCGATCTGGCGGCGTTCTCGCATGCGGAACTGCCGCTGGATGCGGTGGTCGAGGCCGTGGGGCCGACGCGTTCGCAGGCGCGGAATCCGCTGTTCCAGACGATGGTGACGTATCACTCCCAGAGCACGGACGTCCGGTCGCTGTGCGGGCTGCCGGCCGAGGAGCTGCCGGTGGAGGTCGGCGGGGCCAAGGTCGATCTGGAGGTGGCGTTCGGGGCGTCGGAGGCGGGCGGCCGGATCTCCGGTGGCATCCGGTACGCGACGGATCTCTTCGACCGTGGGACGGCGGAGGGTCTTTCCGGCCGGCTGCTGCGGCTGCTCGACGCGGTCGCGGCCGAGCCGGAACTTCCGCTGGCGGACATCGAGGTGATGGCCGCCGATGAGCGGGAGCGGGTGCTGACCGGGTGGAACGACACCGCGCGGACGCTGGACGGCCCGGCGACCCTGGCCGGTCTGGTGGCGTCCGGCGCGCGGGAGCCGTCCGCGCCCGCGCTGGTCTTCGAGGGCGGGACGCTGTCGCGCGGGGACTTCGACGCGCGGGTGAACCGGCTCGCCCGGCTGCTGATCAGGCGCGGCGTCGGTCCCGAGTCGGTGGTGGGGGTGGCGCTGCCCCGGTCGTTCGAGCTGCTGGTGGCGATCCACGCGGTCGTCCGCGCGGGCGGCGCGTATCTGCCGCTGGATCTGGCGCTGCCCGGCGAGCGGCTTGCGTATATGGCCGAGACGGTGGGACCGGTCTGTGTGCTGACCGATCTGGCGTCGCGGGAGGCGCTGCCGGACGGTGTCGAGCAGTTGGTGGTGGACGGGCCCGAGGTCCGTGCCGAGCTGGCCGCGCTGTCGGCCGTCGAGGTGACGGATGTGGACCGGCGGTCGGCGCTGCTGCCCCGCCACCCCGCGTATGTGATCTTCACTTCCGGTTCCACCGGGCGGCCCAAGGGCGTCGTGGTGGAGCATGCGGCGATCGTCAACCGGCTGCGGTGGATGCAGGGGGCGTACGGCCTCACCCCGGCGGACCGGGTGCTGCAGAAGACGCCGGCCAGTTTCGATGTGTCGGTGTGGGAGCTGTTCTGGCCGCTCGCCGAGGGTGCGCCGCTGGTCATCGCCCGCCCCGATGGGCACAAGGACCCGGAGTATCTGGCGTCTCTGATCAGGGAGCAGCACATCAGTGTTCTGCACTTCGTGCCGTCGATGCTCCAGGCGTTCCTCGGAGAGGTCGAGGTGGCGTCCTGCCCCTCGCTGCGGCTGGTGGTGTGCAGTGGCGAGGCGCTGCCCGGCGATCTCGTGGGGCGCTTCCACACCTCGGCCGCGAACGGCCGGGTGGCGCTGGAGAATCTGTACGGGCCGACGGAGGCCGCCGTCGATGTGACGGCGATGTCCTGCGAGCCGGAGGGCGCGGCGTCCGTGTCGATCGGCTCACCGGTCTGGAACACCCGGGTGTATGTCCTGGACCGGGCGCTGCGGCCGGTTCCGGTGGGGGTGTCCGGTGAGCTGTATCTCGCCGGGGCGCAGCTCGCCCGAGGGTATGCCGACCGGCCCGGGCTGACCGCCGAGCGGTTCGTCGCGGACCCCTACGGTCCGCCCGGGAGCCGGATGTACCGTACGGGCGATCTGGCCCGCTGGCGCGACGGCGGGCAGGGCGAGCAGCGCGGACGGCTCGACGGACGCGAGCAGAGCGGGCCGCTCGAAGGACAGCGCGGTCGGCTCGACGGACGCGAG
>NZ_JBSGUP010000676.1:0-4383 GCF_053607985.1 Streptomyces sp. NPDC055078 | reverse complement strand
CCACAACCAAACCGACACACACAGAAGGCAGGAAACCGTGGCACCCAGCAAGGCCCAGTCGGAAGCCGGGCGGAACAAGGTGATCGCCGAACGGGAAGCGGTGATCGCACAGTACGCGGCGGGCATGTCGATGGCGGAGATCGCCCGCGCGTACGGCGTGGGCGAGGCGTGGCTCACATCACGGTTCAACGAATGGGATGTCCCCCGCCGGGACCCCCGGGCCGCCGGAATAGCCCGCTGGCACCGCCCCCAGGCCCGCTGAACCATGCCAGGTATGCCAGGTATGCCCGGCATGTACGCCATGCACTACCTGCACCACGTCCGCAGAGACGACCACGGGGCCATCGACGCGATCCGCTGCCCGCACATCCTCTGCGGAAGCCTCGCACCCGTCACCCGCGACCGCATTGACGACCACAACGACCAAGCGACCGGCACCCGGTGCCCGCTCTCCGGCGCTGAAGTACTCGACCAGGCACGGAGATAGCGACCGAGTCGGACGAGCCCGTTCCGGAAACGGGCGGGGCGATCGGGCCGGCACCAGCGAGGTCGGCAGCGCGGCGGAGACCGATCCGGGCGAGAGGACCGATCTGGTCGGACTGCTCGCCGCGTAGATCAGTAGATCAACTGAAGGACTCCCGCCCCGGTCGCCTGACGACAGCACGGCGACCGGCGCGGGGCACCACGACCAGCACCGGCGGCCCCCGCCCTCCGTATCCCGGCAGTCACCGGTCCTGCCGGGCCTTTACGTCTACGACAAATACAAAAAGAATGAGGACTGCCCTGTGGTGTACGAGAGTGATACCTATGGCGAGCGCACCGCCGATCAGTACGACACGCTCTACGGGGACTTCACCCCGCCCTCCGAGCAGATCCTGCTCCTGGCCGCTCTAGCGGGCGACACACCGGCCGTGGAGATCGGTTCCGGCACCGGACGCGTCACCCTCCCGCTGGCTGAGCGGGTGCCCGTCGTCGCGGTCGATGCCTCCGGCGAGATGACCGAGCAGCTCGCCAAGAAGACCGGCCGCCTGCCCATCACCCCGGTCACTGCCGACGCGGCGGTCTATTGCCACGAGACGCCCGTGAACCTCGTGTTCGCCTGCTTCAACACCTTCTTCCTCCTGGCCCGGGAAGCCACCCAGCGGGCGTTCCTCACCCGGGCGGCGCAGATGCTGACCCCCTCGGGGGTGCTGCTGATCGAGACCTTCGTCCCCCGCCCCGGTCAGCGACTGCCCGACGGTCCGCACCCCGGCGTCTTCCCCGTCCGGGAGACCATCTCCCTCAAGCGCCTGGAGTCGGGCACCGCAGTCCTCTTCGCCGCCGAGAACCACCAAGACAAGGGGGAGTTCCACTACAACGAGGTCGTCCTCAGCGACGGCGTCCTGCCACGTGTCCTGCCCGGACAGATGCGGTACTGGCAGCCCGAGGAGATCGACGTCCTGGCCGCCGACGCCGGCCTCACCCTGCGGGACCGGTGGGCCGACTGGGACCGGACCCCGTACGAACCGGACACCAGTGCCAAGCACCTCTCCCTCTACCACCGCGTCGCCCACCAGTAGCCACGCCGGGCACGGCAGCCCCCCGCGCCCCGGGCCCACGCCTCACCAGGGCGCGGGGTTCGCCCCGCCAGCCACTCCACTCCACTGCGCTGCCCGGCCATCCCGATGGCACGCGACCTCACGCCTGCCGCTGCGGCGGCACTTGACCGCGTGCGCCGCGCCCTCGACACCCCCGCCGTTTGGTGACCCATGAGGCGGGCCTGCCGGGCGGCACGGGTTCAGGAACGGTGGCGCCGGTCAGCCGCTGCGGCCAGGTCACGGCAGACGTCGCCGAAGCCGAGCCCGGCGGCCTCCAAGGCCATGGGGTACGTGCTGGTCAGCGTCATCCCGGGGGCGACATTGGTCTCCAGGACGACGACCTCGCCCCCGGCGGTGACGATCGCGTCAGTACGGGACAGGTCCCGCAGGCCGAGCGCCTGGTGGGCGGTGACGGCGACCCGGGTGGCCTCCTCGGCCGCTGCCGGGGGGATCCGGGCGGGGCGATGGAACTCGACTGCGCCAGGGGTGTAGCGGGCGGTGTAGTCGTACAGCCCGTCCGCCACGATCTCCACCGGAGGCAGTGCGACGGGTCCGTCGCCCAGGTCGGCGACGCCCACAGCGATCTCGGTGCCGGTCACGAGGCGTTCGATCAGGGCCTCGTCGTGATAGGCGAAGCAGGCCATCAGCGCCTCCGGGAGCCGCTCGGCCGTCTCGACCCGGCTCACACCGAACGCGGAGCCGCCACCCCGCGGCTTTACGAACAGCGGCAGTCCCAGCCCCTCGATGATCCGGGCGGTGAGCGTGGTGGCGCCCAGGTCGTGGAAGGCTTCTTTCGGCAGCGTCACCGACGCGGGCGTGACCAGTCCCGCCCGGGCGAACGTCTCCTTGGCGACGGCCTTGTCGAACGTACCCCGGCACGCCCCGGGCCGGGCCCCGACGTACGGCACCCCGGCCAGCTCCAGGACCTCCTTGATGGTGCCGTCCTCGCCGGCCACCCCGTGCAGCACCGGGAAGGCCACAGCCCCGGGATTCGCGGTGAGGGCGGGCAGCAGATCCGTCCCCACGTCCCGCAGCTCCACCTCCACCCCGGCCCGGCGCAGCGCGTCGGCCACCCGGGTGCCGGACTTCTGGGACACCTCGCGCTCGGGTGACAGCCCGCCCGCGATGACGACGACCCGCAGATCGGTCATGTCTCCTCGTTCTCCCTCGGTGGTCGTCATGCCTGGTCCGGGCCGGGGGCCTGGGGGCCGGTGCTGTCGGCCGGGGCCGAGGTGCCGAAGATGTCCCGCAGCCGGGTCTCGGCGCTGATCACGTCCGCCAGGCGCCGCACCCCGTCGCGGGTCCGCTCCGGCGGCGGGTAGCAGTACGACAGCCGCATCGCCTGCCGTCCGCCACCGTCCGCATAGAACCCGGTGCCCGGAACGTACGCCACCCGCGACTGCACCGCCCTCGGCAGCATCGCTTTGGAGTCCAGCCCCTCCGGCAGGGTCACCCACACGAAGAACCCGCCCGCCGGGCGGGTCCACGAGACGCCCGGCGGCATGTACTTCTCCAGCGCATCCATCATCGTGTCCCGGCGCTCCCGGTACATCTCCCGGAAGTCCTTGAGCTGGGCCTGCCAGGGCTGGGTGCGCAGGTAGCGGTCGACGACGAGCTGGTTGAAGACGGCGTGCGAGAGCATCGCGCTCTCGGCCGCCAGCACCAGCTTCTCCCGCACGGCCGAGGGGGCCAGCGCCCAGCCCACCCGCAGCCCCGGGGCCAGGGTCTTGGAGAAGGAGCCCAGGTAGACGACATCGGCACCGGCATCGGCGCGCAGCGCCCGCATCGGCTCGTCACGGTCAAGGTGCAGCAGCCCGTACGGGTTGTCCTCCAGGAGCAGCACCCCGGCCCGGCGGCAGATCTCCACGATCCGGGCACGGCGCTCCTCGGAGAGAGTGACGCCGGCCGGGTTCTGGAAAGTGGGCACCGTGTAGAAGAGCTTCGCCGGCCGGCCCTCGCGCGCCAGCCTGCCGAAGGTCTCCGCCAGCGCCTCCGGCACCACCCCGTCCCCGTCCATCGTGACGTGGACGACATTGGCCTGATAGGCGGCGAAGACGCCTAGGGCCGTGACATAGGTGGGGGCCTCGGTGACCACCGTGTCCCCCGGGTCCACGAACACCCGGGTCACCAGGTCCAGCGCCTGCTGCGAACCGACCGTGACCACGACGTCGCCGGGATCCGCGTCGATCCCCTCGGCGGCCATGACCTCGCAAATCGTCTCCCGCAGCCCCGGATCACCCTGCGCGGACCCGTACTGGAGCGCCACCGGCCCCCGCTCGGCCACAAGTTCGGCCATGAGCGTGCCGATCGCCTCCATCGGCAGTGCGGCAACATTCGGCATACCGCCAGCCAGTGACACTATCTCCGGCCGCGACGCCACAGCGAACAACGCACGGACCTCGGACGCGACCATCCCCACCGCCCGCGCCGCGTAATGCCCGCGCCACGGATCGACCCGCGACCCCGACCGGGATGGCTCATCAGACTGCATCCGCACGCTCCTGTCTGTCACAAGGCACCGACCCTACCGAGCCACCCACCGTCGCCACGCCACATCGGGGCAAGGCCACCCCCCCATCCACACTCGCGCCGTTCGCAGCGTCCAGAATGGGACCAGCCGTACCTTGTTGGACTGCTCGCCGCGTAGATCAACTGAAGGACTCCCGCCCCGGTCGCAGAAAAGCAGCACGGTGACCGGGCTGGCTGTCACGCAGCGGTGGGCTCCGTGTTTGACCGGACATGGTCGGTGGCCACCTGCTGGTGCTGCGCGTGCACGGGTCTGCCGGTGATGTGGTTCGGCCCCGTG
>NZ_JBSGUP010000675.1:0-4393 GCF_053607985.1 Streptomyces sp. NPDC055078 | reverse complement strand
CTTCTTGGCCGCCGCCTTCCTGACAGCGGGCTTCCCGTCCCGTACGGCCTTCTTCGCGGGCACCGCCTTCTTCGCGGGCACCGCCTTCTTCGCGGCTGCCGCTTTCTTCGCAGGCACCGCATTCCTCGCAGATGTCGTCTTCTTCGCGGCTGCCGTCTTCTTCACCGGTACCGCCCTTTTCGCGGGCATCGCCTTCTTCTCAGCCACCGCCTTTGCCCCTGTGGGCTTCTTCGCGGGTGGCGGCTTCCCGGCGGTGGTTTTCCCTGCGGACTTCTCTACGGACTTCTCTACGGACGTCTCGGCGGCCTTCTTCACGGCCTTCCTGGCGGTGCTCCCGGCCTTCTTCCCGGCGGGAGCCGCCGTCTTCCCAGCGGGTGCCGCGGCCTTCTTCGCGACGGTGCTCTTCTTCCCGCGCGCTTCCTTCGCGTCCCCGGTCACCGCCTCGGTCGCGGTGGTTCCCGTGGACGCCGGCTTCCTCTCGGCGGTCTTCTTCGCCACCATGGCCGCGGCCCCTTCACATATTGTGATCTTGCACGCGAATCGTGCTGGGACGATAAATCGACCCCAGCCCCGCGGCAAACGGGCAGACCCGCCGCTTTCGGCCCGCCCCGGCCCCGGTGGAACGGACCTGCATCCGTTGTGCCCAGCTCCCCGCCCGGTAATCCGCCCCTCGACGCCCCGGCGGAGGGCCCCGGAGTCCCGCGGCGCGCGTCTGGCCATTCGGGTCAAGGCCGGAGCCCCCCGCGCGGCCGGGAAACTCGGTCGGAGGACGCCGGTCCCGGCCCGTACACTGGGCGGAGCGAAAGGCTTGGATGGGGACGAGTAGCGCCGTACGCAGCCATGAGCGACCCGGGGACGGTGAGAGCCCGGGGGCGAGCGCGGTGTGAAGCATCACCCCGGAGCCGCCGGAAGAAAGCCGCGAGGCGAGTAGACCCGGCTTCGCGCCCCAATGAGGGGGCGGTGCGCCATGTGCCGCCAAGGAGGGTGGTACCGCGGGAGCCGAGCAGCTCTCGTCCCTCCGACGGAAGAGAATCTGTCCGCCGGAGGAGTTCGTCGATGACACCCCCGCAGTACCGCCAGGTGCCCGCCCAGGTAGACCTGCCCGCGCTGGAGCACGCAGTGCTCGACTTCTGGCGCGACAACAAGGTCTTCGCCAAGACCCTCGCCCAGTCCGACGGCCGCCCCGAGTGGGTGTTCTACGAGGGCCCGCCGACCGCGAACGGCATGCCCGGCGCGCACCACATCGAGGCACGCGTCTTCAAGGACGTCTTCCCCCGCTTCCGTACGATGCGCGGCTACCACGTCGCCCGTAAGGCCGGCTGGGACTGCCACGGGCTGCCCGTCGAGCTGGCGGTCGAGAAGGAGCTGGGGTTCTCCGGCAAGAAGGACATCGAGGCGTACGGCATCGCGGCCTTCAACGAGAAGTGCCGTGAGTCGGTGACCCGACATACGGACGCCTTCGCCGAGCTGACCGACCGCATGGGGTACTGGGTCGATCTGGACGACGCGTACTGGACGATGAAGCCGGAGTACATCGACTCCGTCTGGTGGTCGCTGAAGGAGATCTTCAACAAGGGTCTGCTGGTCCAGGACCACCGGGTGGCGCCCTGGTGCCCGCGCTGCGGCACCGGTCTGTCCGACCACGAGCTGGCGCAGGGATACGAGACGGTCGTCGACCCCTCGGTCTTCGTCCGCTTCCCGCTGACCTCCGGCCCCCTCGCGGGCGAGGCCGCCCTGCTGGTGTGGACGACGACCCCCTGGACCCTGGTGTCCAACACTGCGGTCGCCGCGCACCCCGACGTCACCTATGTGGTGGCGACGGACGGCCAGGAGAGGCTCGTCGTCGCCGAACCGCTGCTGGAGAAGGCGCTGGGGGTGGGGGCACCTCCCGGGCCGCAGGGCCCAGGGGGAAACTGGGAGCGGACGGGGCAGTCGTTCACCGGCGCCGAGATGGAGCGCTGGACGTACGAGCGCCCCTTCGAGCTGATCGAGTTCCCCGCCCCGGCCCACTATGTGGTCAACGCCGAGTACGTCACCACCGAGGACGGTACGGGCCTGGTCCACCAGTCCCCCGCCTTCGGTGAGGACGACCTCAAGGTCTGCCGCGCCTACGGTCTGCCGGTGGTGAACCCGGTCCGCCCCGACGGCACCTTCGAGGAGGACGTGCCGCTGGTCGGCGGCGTCTTCTTCAAGAAGGCCGACGAAAAGCTCACCGCGGACCTCCAGGAGCGCGGCAGGCTCTTCCGGCACACCCCGTACGAACACAGCTATCCGCACTGCTGGCGCTGTCACACCGCGCTCCTCTACTACGCGCAGCCGTCGTGGTACATCCGTACGACCGCGGTCAAGGACCGGCTGATCGAGGAGAACGAGAACACCAACTGGATCCCCGACTCGGTCAAGCAGGGCCGGTACGGCGACTGGCTGAACAACAACATCGACTGGGCACTCTCCCGGAACCGCTACTGGGGCACGCCGCTGCCGATCTGGCGCTGCGAGGAGGACCACCTCACCTGTGTCGGCTCGCGCGCCGAGCTGAGCGAGCTGACGGGCACCGACCAGTCGTCGCTCGACCCGCACCGGCCGTTCATCGACGAGGTCACCTTCGCCTGCCCGCAGTGCTCCGGCACGGCGACCCGGGTCCCCGAGGTCATCGACGCGTGGTACGACGCGGGCTCGATGCCGTTCGCGCAGTGGGGCTATCCGTACCAGAACAAGGAGATCTTCGAGAAGCGCTACCCGGCGCAGTTCATCTCGGAGGCGATCGACCAGACGCGCGGGTGGTTCTACACACTGATGGCGGTCGGCACGCTCGTCTTCGACAAGTCGTCGTACGAAAACGTGGTGTGCCTCGGCCATATCCTCGCCGAAGACGGCCGAAAGATGTCCAAGCACCTGGGGAACATCCTCCAGCCGATCCCCCTGATGGACCGGCACGGAGCAGACGCGGTCCGCTGGTTCATGGCCGCCGGGGGTTCGCCGTGGTCGGCCCGCCGGGTCGGGCACACCACGATCCAGGAGGTCGTGCGCAAAACGCTGCTCACCTACTGGAACACCGTGGCGTTCCAGGCGCTCTACGCCCGCACCTCAGGCTGGGCACCGTCCGCGGCCGATCCGGCCCCGGCCGGGCGCACGGTCCTCGACCGCTGGCTGCTGAGCGAGCTGAACGCGCTGGTGGACCAGGTCACCGAGGCGATGGAGGCATACGACACCCAGCGGGCCGGCAAGTTGCTGTCCTCGTTCGTCGACGATCTGTCGAACTGGTACGTACGCCGCTCCCGCCGCCGGTTCTGGCAGGGCGACGCGGCGGCGCTGCGCACCCTGCACGAGGTGATCGAGACGGTCACCCGGCTGCTGGCCCCGCTCGTCCCCTTCATCACGGAACGGGTCTGGCAGGACATGGTGGTCCCGGTGACGCCGGACGCGCCGGAGTCGGTGCATCTGTCGACCTGGCCGGTGGCCGAGCCGGCCGCGATCGATCCCGTGCTCTCCCAGCAGATGGCGCTCGTGCGCCGGCTGGTGGAGCTGGGGCGGGCGACGCGCGCGGAGTCGGGGGTGAAGACCCGTCAACCGCTGTCGCGCGCGCTGGTCGGGGCGACCGGCTTCGCCTCCCTGCCGCCGGAGCTGCACTCCCAGATCACCGATGAGCTGAACGTCTCCTCGCTGGCGTCGCTGTCGGAGGTGGGCGGATCGCTCGTCGACACGACGGCGAAGGCGAACTTCCGGGCGCTGGGCAAGCGGTTCGGCAAGGGTGTCCAGGCGGTGGCGAAGGCGGTCGCCGAAGCCGACGCCGCCGCCCTGTCGCTCGCTCTCCGCGAGGGCACCGCCTCGGTGCAGGTCGACGGCGAGACGGTCACGCTCTCCCCGGACGAGGTCATCATCACCGAGACCCCGCGCGAGGGTTGGTCCGTCGCCTCCGACGCGGGCGCCACCGTCGCACTCGACCTGGAGATCACCCCCGATCTCCGCCTCGCGGGCCTGGCGCGCGACGCGATCCGCCTGATCCAGGAGGCCCGTAAGAACAGCGGACTGGATGTGGCGGACCGGATCGCGGTGGCGTGGGAGTCGTCGGAGCCGTCGACAGTGGAGGCGCTGAGCGCGCATGCCTCACTGATCGCGGACGAGGTGCTGGCGACGGAGTTCACGCAGTCGTCGGAGCCGGAGGCGGGCTTCGGTCCGGCGTTCACCGACGAAGGTCTGTCGCTGACCTTCCACTTGCGCAAGCAGTAGCCATCTCCCAGGGGCCCCGGGACCCATGGAATCCGCCACAGCGGTCCCGGGCCCCGGTCTCTCCCCACTCCGCCCTTCCACGGCCCGGGGGCCCGGGGCAAGCACCGGCCGCCCGCACGGCCTTCGGCCGTGTCCTCAATCTCCCCCAGACTTCGTCCGGGGG
>NZ_JBSGUP010000674.1:0-4410 GCF_053607985.1 Streptomyces sp. NPDC055078 | reverse complement strand
GGGGGACCCGGGGCCAGCACCCGGGACCCCCGGCCCCGGAGATGCGTCCCCCGGGCCCGGGGCGCGGGGGCGCCGGTGGCCCGCCACCGCCGCCACCGACCGCCACTGGCCCCTCCCGCTCATACGCGCAATGAGCGCGGCTCTCCGGTCCGCCCCCGGCCCGTTCCCCGCTCCGTTCTTCGGCCCGCCCCCCGGCCCGTCCTTCGGTCCCTCCCTCTCCCCGGGGCCGAGGCGGCTAGCATCACCCGTATGACGCCGCTGACGCACAGCCGAAACGGCGTGCGGAGACTGCCGGGAACCGCCTGGCTGCGCTGCGCCGTCGCGGTGTTGCTCGCCGCCCTCCTGCTGTGTCTGAGCACGGCGGACCATCACCGGATCCAGCAGTCCGTGCCTGTGCCCGTACCCGTTCCGGTGGCAGCGGCCGGGGCCGGGGCCCTCGCCCCGGACGCCCTGCCCGCCCCGGCGGGAACGGTCACGGCGGAGTGCCCGCCGGGTGAGGTCTGCTGTGCGCCGCAGGCGCATCACGCGGCCGTCCTCACGGCGCAGGCACAGCACGAGTCCGTGCTTCCTCCGGAGCAGTCGGCGATGACCGCGCCGAACACCGCGCGGACCGCCGGCCCACCGGCCTTCGGCTGTATCGCTCCCCCCGACCTGCATGTTCTTCAGGTGCTGCGGACCTGAGCGGATGTCCGGGCGAACTCGCCCGCCCCGCCACACCGGCCGCCCCGACTCCGCCACGGAGTCGTGAGCGCGGGCCGGTCCTTTCCGCATTCCCTCGCGCACCGCCGCCCTTCGGGTGGCAGAGACAAGGAACAGACATGGGTACGGGAGTCGAAGTCAGCGGCGAACGCATCGACGTAATACACCCCGGTGAGCTGAGCGCGGCGGCGCTCACCCTCTGGCGCGACCTGCGCGCCGCGGCGCCGTCACCGGACAATCCCTTCCTGGCGCCGGAGTTCTGCCGGGCCGTGGGCCGGGTCCGGCCGGGCACCAGGGTCGCGGTCGTGCACCAGGGCGGCGAGCCGGCCGGGTTCTTCCCCTTCGACCGGGGGCGGTGGGGGCAAGGCCGCGCGGTCGGCATGGCCGTCTCCGACTGCCAGGGAGCCATTCTGCGGCCCGGCCTGGAACTGGACCCCGCAAGACTGCTGCGTGCCTGCTCCCTGGCCGCCTGGGAGTTCGACCACCTCGACATGGAACAGCACCAGCTCCTGCCGTACGCGACCGAGAAGTTCGCCTCACCCGTCATCGACGTCGCCGACGGCTACGACCGTTACGAGGGAGTGCTGCGCGAGCGTTCCCGGAAGTTCCTCCGGTCGACGCTGGCGCAGGAGCGCCGGATGGGCCGGCAGATCGGTCCGCTGAGGTTTGTGTTCGACGAACGGGAACCGGCCGTACTGGAGACGCTGATGGCATGGAAGTCGGCGCAGTACCGCCGGACCGGCCGACGGGACCGGTTCGCCCAGGAGTGGATCACCCGCCTGGTGCGGGGCCTCGCCGCCACCGAAGCCCCCGGCTGCTCGGGTGTGCTGTCGGTGCTCTACGCGGCCGGGGCACCCGTCGCCGCGCACTTCGGCCTGCGCTCGCGCACCGTGCTGTCGTGCTGGTTCCCGGCCTACGACCCGGGCTTCGCCAAGTTCTCGCCCGGTCTCGTCCTCCATCTGCGCATGGCCGAGGCCGCCGCCGCGGCGGGCATCGGACTGCTCGACCTGGGACGGGGCGACGCCGGCTACAAGGACTCCCTCAAGACACGCGAGCTGACCGTGTACGAGGGCGTCCTCCTGAGCCGCGGCCCCCGCGCCGCCCTCCACCGGCTCAGCCGCGAGCCGGTGCGCGGCGCCCACCGTTTCGTCCGGGACCGCCCCCGGCTGGCAGCCTTCGCCGCGCGAACCCTCAGGACCGTCGGCAGCCTGCGGGACCGCTGACGGGACAGGGCCCGCCCGTCGCCGTAAGCGCGAGGACGCGCAGCGGAAGCGGACGATCCCGGGGACGGACTGTGGCGCGGCCCCGCAGGTTGTCAGACCTTGATGATGCGGACGCCGGGGCGGCACAGCATGAGGAAGTCCTCGGGGTCCGACGTCAGTACAGTCACGGGGGCGGGCGAGGCGAGTGCGGTGGCGGCCACGACGGCGTCGAGGGCGCACTCGTGGCCGTGCAGACCGGCAGCGGCGAGGAGCTTGCTCGCATGGCGGGCGATGGCTTCGGTGGGCGGGACGATGTTCACGCGGGAGACGGCGTAGTCGAAGCGGG
Organism: Streptomyces sp. NPDC055078; assembly: GCF_053607985.1. Classification (NCBI taxonomy): domain Bacteria; kingdom Bacillati; phylum Actinomycetota; class Actinomycetes; order Kitasatosporales; family Streptomycetaceae; genus Streptomyces; species Streptomyces sp. NPDC055078. Next base: position 2,163 of record NZ_JBSGUP010000674.1, on the reverse strand, counting down.
CCTGATTGACCTTGGGGTCGCGTGCTTCGACCAGCGTGACGGAGCTGGTGACCACGCGGATGTCCTCGGCCTCGGCCGCTGCCAGCCACTCGGTGACTTCAGGGGAGCGTCGTACGAGTTGGGACAACCCCTCACAGTCCAGGACGAGCGTCCCACTCACGCCGCGTCCGCCGAGCCGGTCATGTCACCGCGGAGGATCGCTCGCTTGGTCTCGACCGCTGCCTGGTCCACCGGGCCGTGTTCAGCTTCGGCGTCTTCGATGAGTTCGCGCACCAGGTCCCGCTCAAGCTGGCGCTGGATGAGAGCTTCGACGTAGGCGGACATACCTCGCTTGCCGGTACGTGCCTTGAGGGCGGCGATCGTGCCTTCGTGGAGGGAGACGGAGACCGGGCGGACGGGGCCTTCGCCGGGAGCGGGGGAGGTGGCCATGACCCTACTTTAACAAAACTATTGTTATTGAGTGCGCGCTATCCGTGCCCGGTCTCCCGTACAGGTACAGGTACAGGTACCGGGGAGGGAAGGCCCTGACAGCGCCGAAAGGCAGAAAAGCGCTGGTCAGGGCCTGCACCGTCAGCACTCGATGATGTTCACCGCGAGCCCGCCCCGCGCCGTCTCCTTGTACTTCACCGACATGTCCGCCCCGGTCTCCTTCATGGTCTTGATGACCTTGTCGAGGGACACCTTGTGGCTGCCGTCGCCGCGCAGCGCCATCCTCGCCGCCGTCACGGCTTTCACCGCGGCCATGCCGTTGCGCTCGATGCAGGGGATCTGGACGAGGCCGCCGACCGGGTCGCAGGTGAGGCCGAGGTTGTGTTCCATGCCGATCTCGGCGGCGTTCTCGACCTGTTCGGGGGTGCCGCCGAGGGCCTCGGCGAGAGCGCCGGCGGCCATGGAGCAGGCGGAGCCGACCTCGCCCTGGCAGCCGACTTCGGCGCCGGAGATGGAGGCGTTCTCCTTGAAGAGCATGCCGATGGCGCCGGCGGAGAGGAGGAAGCGGACGACGCCCTCGTCGTCGGCGCCGGGGACGAAGTTCGTGTAGTAGTGCAGGACGGCCGGGATGATGCCGGCCGCGCCGTTGGTGGGGGCGGTGACGACACGACCGCCTGCCGCGTTCTCCTCGTTGACGGCCATGGCGTAGAGGGTGATCCACTCCATGGCGTGGGCGAGGGGGTCGCCCTCGGCGCGGAGCTGGCGGGCGGAGTTGGCCGCGCGGCGGCGGACCTTGAGGCCGCCGGGGAGGATGCCCTCGCGGGACATGCCTCGGGAGACACAGGCCCGCATGACCTGCCAGATCTCCAGGAGTCCGGTGCGGATCTCGTCCTCGGTGCGCCAGGCTTTCTCGTTCTCCAGCATCAGCGCGGAGATCGACAGACCGGTCTCGCGGGTGAGCCGCAGCAGTTCGTCGCCGGTGCGGAAAGGATATTTCAGGACGGTGTCGTCGAGCTTGATCCGGTCCTCGCCGACCGCGTCCTCGTCCACCACGAAGCCGCCGCCGACCGAGTAGTACGTCTTCTCCAGGACGGGCGTGCCCTCCGCGTCGTAGGCGAGGACCGTCATGCCGTTGGCGTGGTACGGCAGGGTCTTGCGGCGGTGCAGCACCAGGTCGTCGTCGTAGGAGAAGGCGATCTCGTGCATCCCGAGCAGACTGATCCGCCCGGACTCCCTGATCCGCCGGACCTGCTCGTCGGCGGTCTCGACGTCCACCGTGCGCGGGGAGCTGCCGCTGAGCCCCAGCAGAACCGCCTTGGGGGTGCCGTGGCCGTGCCCGGTCGCGCCCAGGGAGCCGTACAGCTCGGCGCGGACCGAGGCGGTGTGGGCGAGGAGGCCCTCGTTCTTCAGCCGTCGGGCGAACATACGGGCGGCGCGCATCGGGCCGACCGTATGGGAGCTGGACGGGCCGATGCCGATCGAGAAGAGGTCGAAGACCGAGATGGCCACGGGGGACTCCTAGGGGGTTGGTAGACGCCGTTGTCTGCCGGGTGGTGCGGATGTGCGGTGGCGCGGTGGGGCGGATGTGCGGTGGTGCGGACGTACGGTGGCGCGGTGGTGCGGACTACCGGCGTACGGACTACCGGCGGTACGGGCGTACCGGCGGTACGGGCGTACCGGCGGTACGGGCGTACCGGCGGTACGGGCCGGGGCACCGCGCTCACCGTCCAGTGT
>NZ_JBSGUP010000673.1:0-4424 GCF_053607985.1 Streptomyces sp. NPDC055078 | reverse complement strand
GTGCTGGGTGGCGAAGAGCAGCATGGCGAGGAGGGCGAGCAGATACGGTGCCGCGACGAGCAGTTGGGGGTTGAGGGTGACACCGAGCGCGGGAAGCGCCAGGCGCATCGCGTCGGAGAGGCCGAACACCAGGCAGCCGAGCAGGGTACGGCCGAGCCGCCACGCCCCGAAGATCACCGCGGCGATGACGATGTACCCGCGTCCTGCGGTCATGTTCTGGTTGAACGATCCGACCTCGCCGACCGCGAGGTAGGCGCCGCCGAGACCGGCCAGTGCGCCGCACCACAGCAGGGCCTGCCGGCGCCGCACGTTGACTTTGATGCCCGCGACATCGGCGGCCTGCGGGTTCTCCCCCACCGCCCGCAGTTCCAGACCCCAGCGGCTGCGCGACACCAGCCACCAGGTGAGCGGCACCAGCAGGATCAGCAGGTAGACCGGCCAGCGTCCGGAGAACAGCGGCTCGCCGATGAGCGGGATGTCCCGCAGCAGCGGGATCGACAGCACCCCGACCTGGTGCGAGGTGAACTTCTCCGTCGTGATCAGATAGCTCGTCAGCCCGAGTACCAGCGCGTTCAGCACCAGACCGATGACGAAGGTGTTGATCTGCGCCCGGTGGGAGAGGTTGCCGTGCACGAAGCCGATGACGAGGCCGGTGACGACGCCGGCCGCGAGACCGGCGGTGGCGCTGCCGGTCGCACTCGCGGCGGCGACGGAGGAGAACGCGGCGCCGAGCATCATCGCCTCGACGGAGATGTTCATCGCTCCGGCGCGCTGGGCCAGATACTCGCCACAGGCGGCGAACGCCAGCGGCACGGTCAGCCGGACACCGCTCGCCAGAATGGTCTCGGTGCTGTCCAGAACGCTCACGCGGCGGCCGCCTTCGTCTTGGTCGGGACAACGGACAGAGGGGACGGCGTCGGCGGTGTGGCACCGCGACGCCTGCGGTAGAGGCCGACGAGGATGGGCGGCGCGACGAACGCGAGGACGAACAGCGCCTTGACGATGTCGATGAGGTAGTACGGCACCCCGGTGGCCGAGAGGAAGTCGCCGCCCGCACGCAGCACGGCGAATCCGAACGCCACCGGGATCGCGATCAGGGGCCGGTTGCGCGCGACGAGCGCGACGAGCAGACCGTCCCAGCCGACGTTGTCCGAGAGCCCGGCCTGCAGCCGGTTGGGGCTGACCGGACTGGCCAGCAGTAGCCCGCCCGCCAGCCCCGCGAGGGCGCCGGACAGCGCCAGGGTGAGGCCGCCGAGCGCGGCCACCCGTACACCGGTGTGCTTGGCCGTCAGCGGATTCAGTCCGACCATACGCACCCGGAAGCCCCACCGGCTGCGGCTCAGGACGAGCGCGACGCCGATGGCCGCGACGAGCGCGATGAACAGTCCCGTGTTAAGCCGCAGCGACGGGTGCTGCCCGAAGTCGGCGAGCAGGGCGTTCGACGGCAGTGGGTTGGACTGCGCGTCGGCGATGCCGGAGGAGCCCTGCGCGCTCTCCCGCAGCCATGGGGTGCTGACCGCGAAGGTGACGAGCTGGATGGCGAGGAACGTCATCAGCAGGGTGCTCACCACGACGTTGACGCCGCGGAAGCGGTACATCAGTGCGCTGAGCGCGGCCCAGGCGCCACCGCCGACCGCCGCGGCGGCCATCACCGCGACGGCCAGCATCGGGCCGGGCAGGGCCAGCCGCAGCCCGACCCACGCTCCGACCAGGCCGCCGATGAGCACCTGCCCTTCCTGTCCGATGTTGAACGTACCGGCGGACGCGCAGATGGACGCACCGACCGCCACCAGCAGCAGCGGCGCGGCGTGGAGCAGCGTCGCCGACCACCCGGTGGCGTCGGCCAGACTCCCGGTCCATATCGCGGACAGCGAAGCACTCGGCGAGGCTCCGGTCAGCGTGAGCAGCAGCGCGGACACGCCCAGGGCGACGGCGACGAGCACGATGGTGACGCCCGCTGTCAGCCGGCCGTCGCGCCCCGGCCGGAGCCGGGTGAGGAAGCGCCGGCCGAGGTCGTCCGGATCCATCGGCGAGGCGGCACTCATGCGGCCTCACCGCCCACCAGCATGCCGAGCCGCTCGGGGGTCGCCTCGGAGATGGGGAGTGCTCCGGTGATCCGCCCCGAGGAGATCACCGCGATCCGGCTTGCCAGGGCCATGACTTCCTCAAGTTCGGTGGAGATGAGCAGTACTCCGACGCCGTCGTCCGCCGCCCCGCGCAGTCGGGAGTACATGTCCTCGATGGCACCGACATCAAGCCCGTGGGTGGGCTGCGCGGCCACCAGGACGCGGGTGTGGCCGGACAGTTCCCTGGCGAGTACGAGCCGCTGCTGATTGCCGCCGGAGAGGCTGCGCACCGGCGCGTCCAGCGACGGTGTGACGATGTTGAACTCGTCCGCGAGGCGGCGGGCCCGGGCGAGCATCGCGCTCCGCCGCAGCAGGAACCGGCCGCTGACCTCGTTCAGCGACTTCATCGTCAGGTTCTCGGCGACGCTCATGTCGAGGACGACGCCGCTGTGGTGCCGGTCCTCCGGCACGATGCCGAGACCGGCCTCGGACAGTGCTCCGGGCCTGGTCATGTCGACCCGGTTCCCGGCGACCTCGACGGTGCCGCCGGTCGGCACGACCAGTCCGGCGAGAACATCGCCGAGCGTCGCCTGGCCGTTGCCCTCGACGCCGTAGAGGGCGACGATCGCACCCTCGCCCACAGTCAGGTCGACACCGTCGAGAACCCTCACCCCGCCGTGTACGACGGTGAGTCCGGCGAGGCGCAGGACGGGCTGCTGCGGGTCCCGCGCCCCGCTCCCCCCGGTGCCCGCCCGCCGCACCGGCAGCAGGCCGAGGGCCGCTCCTTCCTCGCCCAGCGACACCTCACGGCCCACCATCTGCCGGGCGAGCAGCTGTGGAGTGGTTTCGCCCGTGACCGCCCGGAAGACGACACGGCCCTTGCGCAGGACCGTCACCCGGTCCGTCGCCTGGGCGATCTCGGCGAGCTTGTGGCTGATGAGGATGACAGCGCGCCCCTCCTCCTGCACCACACGGCCGAGCACGGCGAACAGCTCCTGGGACTCGCTCTGGGTCAGCACCGAGGTGGGCTCGTCCAGGATCAGGATCTGCGGGTTCCGCCGCAGACACTTGACCACCTCGACCCGCTGCCGTTCGCCGGCCGAGAGCGCGTCCACGCGCGCCTCGGGGTCGATCGGCAGCCCGTACCTGGCGGAGACCTCGGCGATACCGGCACAGACCGCCTGCTTGTTCACCTTGCCGGTGTCGCCGAGCGCCACGTTCTCCCACACGGTCAGCCCGTTGATCAGGCTGAAGTGCTGATGCACCATGCCGATGCCCAGTCCGGCCGCTTCCTGCGGGCTGTCCAGCGCGACCTCGTCGCCGCGCACCAGTACGGTGCCGGCGTCGCGCCGGACCAGCCCGAGCAGGACCTTCATGAGGCTGGACTTGCCCGCCCCGTTCTCGCCCAGGAGTCCGTGGATCTCGCCGGCGTCGACCCTGAGGTCCACGGCGTCGCAGGCCGTGACGGATCCGTAGGACTTGGTGATGCCGCGCAGTTCGAGAATCGGAACCGCTGAGGTCGTCGGTGTCATCGCTGATCTTCCTCGTGGGTTTCGGCACGTCAGCCGAGGCGCTCGGCCTCGGCCGCGGGGTCGATCTTCTTGCTGCCGACCTTCTTCATGAACTGCGCCAGCTGCTGTTCCTCGTCGCCCTGGCCATCGCAGATCTTGACCGTCGGGTAGGGGTCGACACCCAGCTGCCACACGCGCGTCGTGCCCATCTTCAGGTTGTTCTCGGCGAACTCCTCCAGTGCGGCACGGAAGTAGTCGCCCGGACTGAACATCACCGAGATGTCGAACTTAGGGCTGGTCGAGGCGCACCGGTCGGTGCCCGGGGTGAGGGTCAGCGCGCCGCCGGCGTTCGCCAGCTTCGCCGAGGCGTCGGTCGCGCCGCCGAGGTAGGGGTAGATGACCTTGACGCCCTGGCTGATCTGCGCCTGGGTGGCTTCCTTGGCCTTCGCCGAGTCGTTGAAGTCGCCGGTGTAGGTGGTCGTCAGGGTGGCCTTCGGCACGACCTGCCGGATCCCGGCGAGGAAGGCCGTGGAGGCGGCGATGCTGTAGTCGGCCTTGATGCCGGTGATGAACCCCGCCTTGGTGTGGCCGGCCGCCTTCATCTTCAGGCCCACGGCATAGCCGGCGACGAGCAGGGTCTGCCGGGGGTCGTCGGTGGACAGCAGGATCTGCGGGGTCTGATCGATGTTCCCCTGCATCGGCACGTACCAGGCGGTCCTGCCGCAGACCGCCTCCGCCGAGGCGGGGATGGCGGTCTTCAGCTCACTCGCGCCGATCGCGACCAGGTCGACCTTCTGCTGGCACAGCGCGCGTGCCGCGGTGAGCGCGTCGCTCGGGGGCACACTGC
>NZ_JBSGUP010000672.1:0-4435 GCF_053607985.1 Streptomyces sp. NPDC055078 | reverse complement strand
CATCGGCCCTGTGCGCCGAACGCGTGGACCCCGCCCGCGGCTCATCGGCCGGTGCCATGTTTCACGTGAAACATGGCACCGTTTCACGCTCAGTCCTGCGTCGCCCACCATTCCTTGAGCGCCGCGACCGCCGCTTCCTGTTCCATCGGCCCGTTCTCCAGGCGCAGCTCCAGAAGGAACGCATACGCCTTGCCGATGACCGGGCCGGGCCCCACACCCAAGATCTCCTGGATCTGGTTGCCGTTCAGGTCGGGCCTGATCGCATCCAGCTCCTCCTGCTCCTGCAACTGCGCGATCCGCTCTTCAAGGCCGTCGTACGCCCGGGAGAGGGCGCCCGCCTTGCGCTTGTTGCGTGTGGTGCAGTCGGAGCGGGTCAGCTTGTGGAGCCGGGTCAGCAGCGGGCCCGCGTCGCGCACATAGCGCCGTACCGCCGAGTCGGTCCACTCTCCGGTGCCATAACCGTGGAACCGGAGATGCAGCTCGACCAGCCGCGAGACGTCTCTGACCATCTCATTGGAATACTTGAGGGCCGTCATCCGCTTCTTGGTCATCTTGGCGCCCACCACCTCGTGATGGTGGAAGGAGACCCGGCCGTCGTCCTCGAAGCGTCGTGTCCTCGGCTTGCCGATGTCATGGAGCAGCGCCGCCAGCCGCAGCACCAGGTCCGGGCCGTCCTCCTCCAGATCCATGGCCTGCTCCAGGACGGTCAGCGAGTGCTCGTACACGTCCTTGTGGCGGTGGTGCTCATCGCTCTCCAGCCGCAGGGCGGGCAGCTCCGGCAGGACATGCCCGGCGAGACCCGAGTCGACCAGCAGGGCGAGGCCCTTGCGGGGGTGAGCGGAGAGAATCAGCTTGTTCAGCTCCTCTCGCACCCGTTCGGCGGAGACGATCTCGATGCGATCCGACATCTCCTTCATCGCCGTGATGACGTCGGGAGCCACCTCGAAGTCCAGCTGAGCCGCGAACCGGGCGGCCCTCATCATCCGCAGCGGGTCGTCCGAGAAGGACTCCTCAGGCGTGCCGGGCGTCCTCAGCACCTGTGCCGTGAGGTCCTGCAGACCGTTGTGCGGATCGATGAACTCCTTCTCCGGCAGGGCGACGGCCATCGCGTTGACCGTGAAGTCGCGGCGGACGAGATCTTCCTCGATCGAGTCGCCGTAGGACACCTCGGGCTTGCGTGAGGTTCTGTCGTACGCCTCCGAGCGATAGGTGGTGACCTCGATCTGATATCCGCTCTTCTGGGACCCGACGGTGCCGAAGGCGATACCCACGTCCCACACGGAGTCCGCCCAAGGACGGATGATCTTCAGTACGTCCTCGGGTCGGGCGTCCGTCGTGAAGTCCAGATCATTGCCGAGCCGACCGAGCAACGCATCCCGGACCGAGCCGCCGACCAGGGCGAGCGAGAACCCGGCCTCCTGAAAGCGACGGGCGAGATCATCGGCGACGGGGGCTACGCGCAGTAGTTCCGTCACCGCACGGCGTTGCACCTGGCTCAGTGCGGTGGGGGTGTCTTCATTGGCGTTCGGCACAACAGAAGAGGGTACGTGCCCACGGCGACCGCGGCGTCTCCTTCACCAGCGACCACCTCGGGGGCCACTTCAGGGGCTCACGGCCCGGGAACGGCAGGCCGTCCGGGCATCCCTTGCGATCATGTGGGGCAGTCCGCGGCACTTCGGCACAGCACACCTCGTTACCATGCGTGGACGCGATGAGCGACAACGACCAGAGGCAAGACGACGAGGGACGGATGTGCGCGTGGCCGAGGCGGCAGACTTCCGGGGGACGTCCCCTTCTCCTGCCCGCCGGTGGCTGCGCCGCACAGCCTCTCTGATCGCCGGCGTACCGCTGGTGGCAGGGCTGCTCGGGGGTCCGGCAGCATCTGCCGCAGCCGCCGCCGACGAGCCTTCGGGTCCGCGGACGGTGGAGGTGTCCCTCGACGCGCTGTCCCCGGCCGCCCCCGGGAAGAGCGACACCGTCACCATTTCGGGCACGGTGATCAACAAGGGCAGGCAGACCGTCAGCGACGCGGAGATCGATCTGCGGGTGGGTCCACAGCTCCACGGCAGGATCGCCATCGACCGCGCCGCCGAGCGGACCGGTTACACCCAGGGTGCCGATGGCTCGCCCATCGACGACAAGCACACCGTGAAGCTTCCCAAGCTCATCTCCGGCATAAGCAGGGACTTCTCGCTGTCGGTCCCGGTCAGTGAGCTGGACCTCGGCGCGGACGGCGTCTACCAGCTCGGTGTGGCCCTGTCGGGCCAGACCGCGGACGAGCCGTTCGAGCAGGTACTGGGCTTCAAGCGGACGTTTCTCCCCTGGCAGCCGGAGGCCACGGAGAAGAAGACCCAGTTCACCTACCTCTGGCCGCTGATCTCCTCCTCCACCCATCTGACGTCGGAGACGGGGTCGGACGAACAGCAGACTCCGGTCTTCGCCGACGAGTCGCTGGCCGAGGAACTCTCGCCGCAGGGCAGGCTCGGGCAGCTCGTCTCCCTCGGCCGTGAGCTGCCCGTCACCTGGGTCATCGATCCCGATCTGCTGGCCACCGTGGACGCCATGACGGGGGACTACCGGGTCAAGAGCGGTACGACCACGGTCCCGGGCAGGAATCAGACGGTGGCCAAGCAGTGGCTGAGCGCCGTGGAGACAGCGGTCCAGGGCCGCAAGGTGGTGGCGCTGCCGTTCGCCGATCCGGATCTGGCGTCCCTGGCGCATCGGGGCAAGAACGTCTCCGGCTCACTCAGCCATCTACAGCAGGCCACCGATGTGGCGGAGAAGACCGTGGAGACGATCATCCACGAGAAGCCGTCCACGGACTTCGCCTGGCCCGTGGAGGGCGCGATCGACTCCTCGATCGTGGACGTCGCCACCTCGGCGGGCGCAGACAAGGTGATCGCCCGTGGTGACAGCCTGGGCGACAATCTGGACTACACCCCCACCGCGGCCCGCCCGATCGGCGGTGGAACCACTGCCGTGGTCGCCGACACCCGGCTCTCCAAGGCTTTCCAGGGCGACATGCTGGACACGGACAGCTCGACGCTCGCGATCCAGGAGTTCGTCGCCCAGACGCTGGCGGTGACGCTCCAGGACCCGGAGAAGCAGCGCAGCATCGTCGTCGCCCCGCAGCGCACACCGACCGTGTCCCAGGCCCAGTCCATGGCCCGGGCGCTGAAGGCCCTGGCGTCCCAGCGCTGGACGGAGCCGCTCGATCTGATCGCGGCCTCGGGCGTCAAGCCCGACCCCCGGGCCACGACGAAGGTGCCCCACTCTTCGCAGTATCCGGAGAGGCTGCGGAAGCAGGAACTGCCGGTCCAGGCGTTCCAGGACATCCAGACCACACAGAACGCCCTCGACGACTTCACGGTCATCCTCACGGCGATGGACCGGGTGGAAACCCCCTTCGGCCGGGCGATCGACCGGGAGATGTCCGCCTCCTGGCGGGGAAAGCCCGTCCCCGCACAGCAGTACCGCGACGGTGTGCGGGACAACCTCCAGAGCCTCACCGAGGAGGTGCAACTGATCGAGAAGTCGCAGATCACCCTGTCGGGGCGGAGTGCGACCATCCCGGTCACCGTGCAGAACCGGCTGGTCCAGGGCGTCGACAACCTGGTCCTGCGGCTGACTTCCGACAACGCGGCCCGTCTCAGTCTCGACGGCGAGAAGGGCACCGCCGAACAGCCGATCGAGGTCCGCGGCGGGCACAGCCAGTCGGTGAAGTTCGACGCCCTGGCGAACCGCAATGGCCAGGTGCAGATGACGGCCCAGCTCTACACCGAGGACAACCGGCCGTACGGCGAGAAGATGCAGTTCACCGTAAAGGTCTCCGAGATCACTCCCACGGTGATGCTCGTCATCGCGGGCGGTGTGCTGCTGCTCGTGCTGGCGGGCGTGCGGATGTACAGCCAGCGCAAGCGCGCCGCCCTCCAGGAGCCGGAGCCGGCCGAGGAGCGGACCGCGGACGACGCCGACCCCACCGACACCGCGGACAGCACCGACAGCACCGACAGCACCGACAGCACCGAGAACGCCCCCGGCGACGGCGACGACCACGGAGGCGGCGGTACCGGCGTTTCCGGGCACCCGGACGAGGCGGCTCCCCCGCGGGCGGAAAGCGACGCGCCGGGGGTGGCCCGGCACCCCGAAAGTGACATCGGGACCCCCGATCCCGGGCAGGCGAGTGACCCGACACCGGACACCGGACCGGAAAGCGGCAACCCGTCGGGCACGGGTGAGAAAGTGGACCGTTGAGCGATGTCGTGGCCGGCCGGCCGGGGACGATGAGGTGGGGTAGCAATGAACGCGCCGTACGACGGTGACCGGGGTCAGGGCGCGGGCGCGGACCAGGCAGGCCTGGTCCCGCCGCAGCCTGCCTCTGATCCCTCCGCGCAGAATCCGTATGCCCAGGAGCCGTACGCGCAGGATGCCCGGG
>NZ_JBSGUP010000671.1:0-4442 GCF_053607985.1 Streptomyces sp. NPDC055078 | reverse complement strand
GCACCGCCCACTTCAGCCCCGCCGGCGTCCGCGTCCGCCTGTCCCAGCGGGTCGCCCGGGGCCTCCACCCCCGCCAGCGCCCGGCCCAGCGCCGCCCGGTCGTCATGGGTGTCCAGGACGGTGACATCGGCGGCCCCGGTCAGCCGTCGCCAGACGGCGGGGGCGAACATGCCGGCGCGCAGACCGGGCGGCACCGCCACCACGACCCGCGCCCGGGGGGCGCGCTCCGGCCCGGGGTCAGCGGAGCCAGTCATCGAGGTGCTCCCTCACGAACGCGTCGTCGGTCAGCCAGGGGTACGCCTCGCTGACCCGGGCGATCTCCTCGGCCTGCCCCGGGGAGAGCTGCTCCTTGGGGTCCAGGCACCAGGTCCCGGCCAGCAGCCCCTGGCGGCGCAGCACCTCGTGGACTCCGGCGATACAGCCGCGGAAGTCGTACCGTACGTCGAACACGGCCCCGTTGGCCTCGCTGAGCTGGGGTGCGCGGCGCAGCAGATCGGTGGTGAGGGCGTGGTCACCGGCGCGTGCCGCGCGGACCTCGGCGAAGAGTTCGACGGCGGCGCGCGTCCACACCGCCCACTGGCCGAGCAGCCCGCCCGCGAACCAGCGCAGTTCGCGCGCGGTGCGGTAGGGGGTGAGCAGGTCGGTGATGATGGCGTCGTCGTTGCCGGTGTAGAGGGCGACCTCGTCGGCGCGGTCGGCCGCGGCGACGGCCGCGATGACCTCGGCGGTGCGGTAGCGGTCGAAGGGCGCGGTCTTGATGGCGACGACCGAGGGGATGTCGGCGAGCGCGCTCCAGTAGGCGGGGGAGAGATAGCGGCCCCCGACGGCGTCCTGGAGATAGAAGCCGATCACCGGCAGGACCTCGCCGACCGCGCGGGTGCGGTCCAGCAGCCCCGCCTCGTCCGCGCCGGGGACGGCCGAGCTGAGGAGGATGGCGTCATAGCCCAGTTCGGCGGCGAGTTCGGCCTCCGCGACCGCCTGCGCGGTGTAGCCGACGGCGCCCGCGACCCGTACGACGGGCCGCTCGCCCGGGGTACCGGGGCCGGTCTGCTCCCGTACGACATCGGAGGCGAGTTCCAGCACCGGGCGCAGCAGACCGACCGACGGTTCGCGGATCTCGAACTGGGTGGTGTGCACGGCGACCGCCAGGCCGCCCGCGCCGGAGGCGAGATAGTAGCGGGTCAGGGCCCGCTGCCGCCGTTCGTCGAGCCTGCGGTCGGCGTCGAGGGCGAGCGGATGCGCGGGTATCACCGTGCCTGCGGACAGGATGTCCAAGGGGCTGACGGCGGCCGTGGGCGTAGCGGTGTGCGTGGCCGTGGGCGTGGGGGAGTGCGTGGGCACCGTGGATCAGAACCTTCCGTCGCGGACCTGGAACTTGGTGGGCTTGCCGGTCAGCGGCAGCCCCCGCCGGATCCATTCGGACTGCCAGGACACCAGGGTCCGCAGCGGTACGGAGGGATATCCGAACAGCTCATGGCACCGGGACGCGTCGGACAGCAGCGCGGAGCCGGACTCCTCGCCCGTGAAGCGGGCCTCCTGCCCGAACTCGGCGGCGAAGAGCCGCGCGATGCGCCGTACGGACGCGGTCTCGGGGCCACTGAGGTTGATGGTGAACGGCTCGGCGCCGGCGTGCGCCAGCGAGCGCAGCGCGACCTCGTTGGCGTACCCCTGCCATACGGCGTTGAGATGACCGGTCGTGAGATCGACGGGTGTCCCGGCGCGTACCGCCGACGCGATGTCCGCGAGGACGCCGTAGCGCAGATCGACCGCGTAGTTGAGGCGGATGACCGCCAGCCGCAGCCCGTGTTCGCTCGCGTGGTGGCCGAAGACCCGCTCGCGGCCGAGGCAGGACATCGCGTACTCGCCCACCGGACCCACCGGGTCGCCCTCGGCGCTGCCCGCCGACGAGGTGGGGACCAGGGGGTACACATTGCCGGTGGAGAAGGCGGCGACGGCGGCCGTACGGTACCGGCGGGCGATCCGGTCCGGGAGCGCGGCGTTGACCGCCCAGGCGTGGGAGGGGTTGCCCGCTGAGCCGAATTTGGCGCCGACCATGAAGACGATATGGCCCGCGTCCGGCAGTTCGGCCGGGTCGCCGTCCAGCAGATCGAAGGAGACCGGCTCGATGCCCTCGGCGGCGAGCCGCTCGGCGGCGGCGCGGTCGGACCAGCGGGACACGGCGCGGACCGCGAGATCCGTGCGGCCCGCCGCGTCCAGCGCGCGGCGGGCGAGCCGGACGAGGCTCGGCCCCATCTTGCCGCCCGCGCCGAGCACCACCAGATCGCCGTCCAGCGCGGCGAGGTCGGCGACCAGACCGGGTGACGGGGTGGCGAGCAGTTCTTCCAGCGCCCGCTCGCTGTCGGGGAATTCGAGGGCTCCGGTGGCGGTGTGGGCGACGGGCGGGGCGGTGGGGGTGAGGGGTGGTGTCGACATGGTTATCCCTTGACTGCGGAGCCGGTGATGCCCTCGGTGAAGTACCGCTGACCCACCAGATAGGCGCTGAAGATCGGTACGAAGGCGACGACGGAACCGGCGAGAACCTGGTTGAGCGGTACCTGTTGCTGCTGGAGCGAGGCGATACCGACGGTGAGTGTGCGCATGTCCGTGCTCTGGCCGATGACCAGTGGCCACAGGAAGTCGTTCCAGTGCCACAGGAAGACGAAGGTGCCCAGTGTGGCGAGGATCGGTTTGAGCAGCGGCAGCACGATACGGAAGAAGATCTGGAGTTCGCTGCACCCGTCGAGCCGGGCGGCCTCGAAGAGTTCGTCGGGCAGCCCGAGGATGAACTGCCGCATCAGAAAGACGGCCTGCGCATTGGCGAGCGTGGGGACGATCAGCCCCCAGTAGCTGTCCACCCCGCCCAGCTTGGCGATCATGATGAAGGTCGGGATCATCGTGACGTGGTACGGGACCATCACCATCGACAGGAACGACCAGAACATGGTCTCCCGGCCGGGGAAGCGCTTCTTGGCGAACGCGTAACCGGCCAGCGCGGACAGCAGCAGTACGCCGACGACCGACACCAGGGAGTAGACCACGGTGTTGAACAGCCAGCGCGGTACGTCCTGGGAGCCGAGCACATCGCCGTAGGCACCGGCCTCCAGCGGCCAGGGCGCCAGACTGCCGGGCAGGCTGACCGCGCCCTCCGGCTTCAGCGAGAGCACCACCATCGCGTAGAACGGGAAGAGGGTGACCACGGCGGCGAGGGCCAGCAGCACCGCGCGCAGCACCTTCCCCCGGGGAGTCATCCGCAGCGCGCTGGGCAGGGTGTCGCGCTCCTTGGGCTCCTTGGGTCCCTTGGGCTTCCGGCGGCGGCGCTCCGGGCCGGGCGGTCCCGCCGGGGCGGGCGCCGGGCCCTTGGTGGTCAGGGTGTCGCTCATGGTCACTGCTCCTTTCCGATGACCAGTCGCTGGACCCCCGCCACCACCAGGGTGAGGACGAACAGGACACAGCCGATGGCGCTGGCATAGCCGAGGTCGAAGTATTTGAAGCCCGCGTCGTAGAGCTGGAAGACCAGGCTGTAACTGGCGTTGGCGGGCCCGCCGCCGGTCATCATGTAGACGGCGTCGAAGACCTGGAAACTCGCGGTGGTCTCGATCACGGCCAGGAAGAAGAAGGAGCCCTTCAACTGCGGGGCCACGATGTACCGGAACCGTTTCCAGGGCCCGGCGCCGTCCATCAGGGCGGCCTCCTCCAGTTCGCGCGGTACGTCCTGGAGCCGGGCGAGCAGGATGAGCATCCCGTATCCGCAGCGCGACCAGACGCCGACGAGCGCGAGCGCGGGCAGCACCAGCGCGGAGTCGCTGAGCCAGGACTGGTCGGGCAGCCCGAGCCAGCCCATCACCGTGGACCACGGCCCGTCCGTGGAGAAGATCCAGATGAACACGGTCGACGCCAGGATCAGACTGGTCACCACCGGCAGGAAGAACACCGAGCGGAACAGCTTGGAGCCGCGGAAGGCGCGGCGGGTGAGCAGCGCCAGGCCCAGCGAGAGCCCGATCGTGAGCGGCACCGCCATCACGGTGTAGAGGACGGTGACCTTCAGCGCCGACCAGAACACCGGGTCGTCCATCAGCCGGTGGAAGTTCTCCAGTCCGGTGAAGCTGGTGTCGGAACCGAGGGTGTAGTCGGTGAATCCGAGCAGCATTCCCGCCACCGCGGGCCCGAACCGGAAGGCGAGGAAGACCAGCAGAGCGGGCAGGACGAAGAACAGCCCTATCCGCGCCTCCCGTCGGGCATGGGGCCCGCGGCGGACCTTGGGCGGGCGGGGGCGTTCCGCGACTTCGGCCACGGGACCTCCTTCGTACGGCGGTGCGAGCGGATACGGGATACGGGCGGATACGGGGTGCGGGCCGAAACGGGCTACGGACGGAATCGGCGTACGGACGGAATCGGCGGCGCCCGAGAGGGGCGTACGAGTGGAACGGGCGCGGGCGCGGGGC
>NZ_JBSGUP010000670.1:0-4444 GCF_053607985.1 Streptomyces sp. NPDC055078 | reverse complement strand
TCCAGATCCCGAGCTACGCACCCCTCGCCGCCCAGCTCGCGCAGTACGCCGTCGAGACCAAAGGTCTGAAGCGGGTGGCGATCGCGTACAGCGACGACTCCGTCGGCAAGCCGACGCTGTCCGGGGCCAGATGGCAGCTGAAGCAGATGGGTCTCGAACCCGTCGCCGAGGTGAGCTACGTCCCCACCGCCGCCGACCAGTCCGCACTCGCCGCGAAACTCAAGGCGTCGAAGGCCGACTTCGTCATCATCAACAACACGGCGCCCGTCATCTCTCAGGTCTTCAAAGCCACCGACAAGATCGGCTACCAGCCGCAGTGGGGCTCGGTCTGGGCGGCCCTCAACAAGAATCTGATCGAACTGAGCGGAGGCGCGCTCGCCAAGGAGAACATCGTGTTCTCCTCGCCTTTCGTCCTCGGTGACTCCCCCGCCGCCAAGGAGTTCCGCGACGTCCTGGGCCGGCACAAGCCCAAGGCGGATGTCACGGACATCATGGTGATGCTCGGCTGGACCAGCGCCACCGTCTGCCACCAGATCCTGGAGCGCGCGATCGACGCGGCGGGCGGAAAGGTGCCCACGCGCCGGCAGGTCGTCGCCGCGATGCCGGGACTGACCCATGACGACGCGTACATCAAGGGCCTGAAGTGGACGGAGGAGAACCACAGCGGTCAGCGCAAGGCGAACATCATCGGTCTCAAGAACGGGAAGTTCGTGCCGCTCACCGACTTCCTTGAGCTGCCCGCCGCGCCGGAACCGCAGGACTGAGCGGATACGGGAGACCCACCATGTTTCTCTTCCAGGCCAGCCTGGTCTCGGGCATCGTCAGCGGGCTGATCTTCGCGCTCGCCGGTATCGGACTCATCGTCATCTACCGGGTGTCGGGTTACGTCAGCTTCGCCCAGGGCGACATCGCCGCGGTGGCCCTCTACTTCGGGTACTGGCTCCACGAGGGCGGCGTGCCCTATGTGCTGGTCGCGCTGGCGACCGTGTGCATGGGCGCGCTGACCGGGGGCCTGATCGGCCGGTTCGTCGTCGTCCCGCTGGAACGGTTCGGGCTGCTGACGGCCGCCATGGCCACCATCGGGGTGGGTGTGCTGCTCCAGGGCCTGGAGAACCACTTCCTGGGAGCGGACGCCCGCGCGTTCCCCTCGGCGGGCGAAGGCACCGTGCTCTCCGTCGGCTCGGTCAGCCTGTCCACCGCCGATGTCGTTTCGTTCGTCGTGTGCGGACTGGCGGTGGCGCTGCTGAGCGTGGGCTTCCGCCGGTCCCGGACCGGGATCGCGATGCGGGCCGTGCACGACAACCCCGCGGCGGCGGAGGTCCTGGGGCTCCGCGCGGTCACACTCAAGCGGGCGAGCTGGGTCGTCGCCGGCGGACTCGCCGGCCTGTGCGGCCTGTTCATCGCGCCGGTGTACGCGCTCACTCCCACCAGCGTCAACAGCATCCTGGTCTTCGGGTTCTGCGCGATCGTCATCGGCGGCTTCGACAGCATCCCCGGTGCGGTCGTGGCCGGGATGATCATCGGGGTCACCACCAATCTGACGGCTGCCTACATCAGTCCGGAGCTGGTCACGACCCTGCTGTTCGCCACCCTGATGACCGTGCTGCTCCTCCGTCCCCACGGGCTCTTCGGCCGTCGGCCGATCGCCCGAGTCTGAAGGCATCATGACCAGTACTGTCACACCACCGTCCGCCTTCCCACCCGGAAAGCCCGCCTCCGGGCCGTCCCCCCAGCCGTCTCCGTCCGAGAAGCGGCTCCGTACCCGGGCCTCGCTGGCGTCGGGCCGGGGCGGCCTGCTGCCACTGCGCCTCGGCTCGCTCCTGGTACTGGCCGCGGTGGTCGTCGCCGCAGGCTCCCTGGGCGACGCCACCCTGCGCTACTCCCTGACCATCGGCACGGTGTACGCGATCGCCGTGCTCGGCAACAATGCGATCAACGGCACGCTGGGCGAGATCAATCTCGCGGCCGGCGCCTTCATGGCCATCGGCGCGTACACCATGGCCTGGGGGCTCAACCGGGGCTGGTCCCTCATCGCGTCCCTGGCGCTGGTGATCGCGACAAGCGTGGTCATCGGCGCGCTGGTCGCGATACCGACGGTCCGGCTGACGGGCATCTTCACGGCACTCGCCACCTTCACCCTCGCGTTCGCGATCCCGGATCTCGCGGTCTGGATGTCGGGGGTGACGGGAGGCGAGGCCGGTACGGCGGTGCCCCCGGTGACGCTGGGCGGCACCCTGCTGGACGGCTCGTCGCAGGCCATGCTGCTCACGGTGTCCGTTCTCTTCGTGGTCCTCGCCGCCGTCAATCTGCTGCTGTTCTGCCGGGGTACGGGCATGACCCTGCTGCTGGTGGGCGAGGCAACGCCCGCAGCGCAGGTCTTCGGGATGCACGTACGGCTCGTCAAGGTCGCGGTATGGACCTGGGCCACGCTGCTCGGAGCGCTCGCGGGGGCCGCGTACGGACTGACCGTCGGCTTCCTCAACCCAACGGTGTTCGTGGTCTTCCTGTCGATCTCGCTGCTGGTGGCGGGGCTGGTCGGCGGTGCCCGCAGCGTCACGGGCGCATGGCTGGGCGGGCTGCTGGTCGGGACGCTGCCGCAGAACATCCAGTCGGTCGTCCCGGCGTCCTCCACGGGGATCGTCTTCGGAGCCGTACTCCTGCTCGCCCTGCTGACCGGCCGCAGCGGGATCGGCGGCATCATCGACCGGGGCCTGGCGGCCTTCTCGACCCGCACGCTCCGGAGAAAGCCATGAACCAGACAAACGCGGATAGGGACACGGACACGGGCATGGTCAATGGCACGGACACGGGCATGGTCAAGGGCACGGACACGACGCCCTGGCTCAGGGCCGACGGGCTCGCCATCTCCTTCGGGGGCGTCAAGGCTCTCGACGATGTGGACATCACCCTGGAGCCGGGCGCACGGCTGGGCCTGATCGGCCCCAACGGCAGCGGAAAGACCACACTGCTGAATGTCCTCAGCGGGGTGTACCGGGCGAGCGCGGGCAGCATCGTCATCGGCTCGAAGGAGATGATCCGCACCGGTCCCGGCGCCCGCGCGCGACGCGGAGTCGTACGGACCTTCCAGCATCCGCAGCTCGCGCCGTCGCTGACCATCCTGGAGAACACGGTCATCGGCGCGCGTCTCGGCCGACGCTTCACCGGCTCGAAGGGCGGCGGCGAGCTGCGCCGGCGCGCGGTCGAGACGCTGGAACTCTTCGGCTGCGGCGGTCATCTGCACCATCTGCCGGACGAAGCCCCGTACGGCATCCGGAAGATGGCGGAGGTCGCCCGAGCGGCCGTCGCCGATCCCCCGGTCATGCTCCTGGACGAACCGGCAGCGGGCCTCAGCGCTCAGGATCGGCAGGAACTGGTCGAGGCGCTCAAGGAGTTCGGGCAGCGCCGTCCCCGTACCGCGCTCTGTCTGGTCGAGCACGATGTCCCGCTGGTCTCCAGCCTCTGCGACCGGCTGATGGTGCTGAACGCGGGACGGCTGCTCAGCAGGGGCGATACGGAGGCGGTGCTGGGCAACAGCGAGGTACGGGCGGCGTATCTGGGCTCGGCGGCCGCGCCGTCGCAGGCGGAGCGAACTCCCGGAGAGAAGGTGCTGGACTGATGCTGGAGATCAAGGACCTCAGCGGCGGCTACCGGCCGGGCGTGACCGTGGTGGAGAACATCGGCTTCACCGTCGACAGCGGGCGCGCCGTGGGCCTGATCGGGCGGAACGGCGCGGGCAAGACCTGTCTGGCGCAGTCGCTCATCGGCGTACTGCCGCCGCACGGCGGGAGCGTCCGGCTGGGCGGCACCGATCTGACCCGGATGGGACCGCGCGAGCGGATCCGCCACCGTCTCGCACTGGTCCCGGAGGGCAGGATGGTCTTTCCGCAACTGACTGTCCGGGAGAACCTCGACATGGCCGCCTTCGGGGCCGGTCTCAGGCTCACAGCCGACCGGCTCAGCCGGGTCCAGGACATCTTCCCGATCCTCGCCCGCAAGGCGGGCGCGCAGGCGGGGACAATGAGCGGCGGCGAGCAGCAGTGGCTGGCGCTGGGGCGGGCGCTGGTGCAGGAGCCGAGGGCGATCGTGCTCGACGAGCCGTCGCTGGGACTGTCTCCGGTGGCCATCGCCGATCTCGCCGAATCGCTGCTGACCATCCGCGCACAGGGGGTGGCGCTGGTGCTGATGGAACAGAATCCGCACCTGCTGGAACGGCTCTGCGACGCCGTGTTCCTGCTGGACCAGGGACGGGTGTCGTCCTCGCTGGATCTGTCGGACCAGGGCGGGAGCCGACTGGTCGAGGCCGCGTATCTGGGCGCCGCGCAGGACTGACGGGCCCGGACGGTTCAGGGCCCGGCGGGCGGCGTACGGGAGGGCAGCGGGACGGACCGAAAGGATACGGAACGGTCCGGTGGAAGAGGGCCCGGCCCAGGATTCATGCCTGGGC
>NZ_JBSGUP010000669.1:0-4446 GCF_053607985.1 Streptomyces sp. NPDC055078 | reverse complement strand
GCCCACCGTGCCCCGCACGGTGGGCACAGTCGCTTGCCCTCCCGTGGACCTGTGTGTCCTGTGCGGCCCGGGGCGCCCCGGCTTCTCAGGCCGTTCTCAGGTGCCCGTGCAACCCTTTGCGCCCTCGGACCGTCTCTCCTGTGGCGGAACAAGAATTGACAGTGCGGACAAACCGCTCCTGTCAGGGGGGCAGCAGGGCGAGTGAGCCGAAGGGGCGCGCGGGTGTCGAGAGGGATGGGGGCACCTCCCGGACGAAGTCTGGGGGAGCGCGGAGGTCCCGAGGAACGAGGGATCGAGCACGATCGACCGTCGACACACGCTTGAGCGCCCCGGAGGAGAACCGAGCACTTAAAAAAGAAGGAGGAACATGGGCGGCCGAATACGCGGCGGCGGGCAGCGGCGCAAGCCGATACCCAAGGGGCGCCGCGCCCTGCGCGTCACCGCCTGGTCGCTGGGAGCCCTGGTCGCCATCGGCGGCTCCGGCCTCGGATACGCGTACTTCAAGGTGAACGGCAACCTCGAAGGCGTCGACATCAACTCCCAGCTCAGCGACCGCCCCAAGAACATCGACAACGGCTCCCTCGACATCCTGCTCCTCGGCTCCGACTCCCGCTCCGGGGCCAACGCCCGCTACGGCGGCGACGAGGGCGGCGCCCGCGCCGACACCGCGATGATCGTGCACATCTACGAGGGCCGGAAGAAGGCCAGCGTCGTCTCCGTCCCGCGCGACACCCTCATCGACCGGCCGGAGTGCGCCGACGGAGACGGCGAGGGCACCGTCCCCGCCGAGCGCCGGGCCATGTTCAACACGGCGTACGAGGTCGGCGGCCCGGCCTGCGCCGTGAAGACCGTCGAGACCATGTCCGGCATCCGCATGGACCACTACATCGAGGTCGACTTCACCGGCTTCAAGAAGCTCATCGACGAACTGGGCGGGGTGGAGATCACCACCACCGAGCGGATCAACGACTCCAAGAGCCATCTCGACCTCGAACCCGGCACCCACACCCTCGACGGAGAGCAGTCGCTCGGCCTCGTCCGTACCCGTAAGAGCGTCGGCGACGGCAGCGACCTGGGCCGAATACAGCTCCAGCAGGCGTTTATGAAGGCGTTCCTCGACCAGGTCAAGGACATCGGGGCCGTCTCCAACCCCAAGAAGCTCCTCGATATCGCCGACACCGCCACCCAGGCGATCACCCCCGACTCCGAGCTGGACTCGGTGACGGAGCTGATGGGCTTCGCCAGGGGCCTTCGCGGCCTCGGCGCCGAGGACGTACAGATGATCACGATGCCGGTGGAGTACGACCCCGCCGACCCGAACCGGGTCGTCCCCCTCAGGGCCGCCTCCCAGCAGGTCTGGAGCGCGCTCAGGGCGGACCTGCCCATCCCGGCCGCCGCGCTCAAGGACTCCGCGGGCGACAAGGGCGACGCGGGCGACCTGGTCCAGGGCCCCGCCGCCCCCACGCAGCGCCCGCAGCAGCCCGGGGCGTAGCCCGGGGAGATCCGGGGAGAAGTCCGGCCACCACAGCCGGGGAATAGTTCCGCCACCACCCCGGTTTTGGGAGATACGGCCGGTCCTGGCAGACTGGTACGTCGGCCCCGGTTCACGTGCGGGCAATCAGCCCGCGCGACCCGGCGCCCTCCCGAATCTAGGAGACACCTTGAAGCGCGATATCCACCCCGAGTACGTCGAGACGCAGGTCAGCTGTACCTGTGGCGCGTCGTTCACCACTCGCAGCACCATCGGCAGCGGCTCCATCCGCGCCGAGGTCTGCTCCGAGTGCCACCCGTTCTACACGGGCAAGCAGAAGATCCTCGACACCGGTGGCCGCGTGGCCCGCTTCGAGGCCCGCTTCGGCAAGGCCGCCGGCTCCGCCACGAAGTAGCGAGCCAACCGCGCCGGTCCTCGGCCGCCCCACCCGCGGGCGGTCGGGACCGGTGTTGTTTTTGTCGCTGTATTCCCCCAGGCCGGCCGGGCCCGCGCACGGCGCACCGGCACCCCGGGACAGCACAACCGTCCGGTGGCACCAGCACTCGTTCACATACCAGGAGCATCCGATGTTCGAGGCGGTCGAGGACCTCATCGGCGAGCACGCCGATCTTGAGAAGAAGCTCGCCGACCCTGCCGTGTTCGCCGACCAGGCGAACGCGCGCAAGCTCAACAAGCGCTACGCCGAGCTGACCCCGATCATCGGTACGTACCGCACCTGGAAGCGGACCGGGGAGGACATCCAGACCGCGCGCGAACTGGCCGCCGAGGAGCCGGAGTTCGCCGCCGAGGTCAAGGACCTGGAGAAGCAGCGCGAGGAGCTGACCGAGAAGCTGCGGCTGCTGCTGGTCCCGCGCGACCCCAGCGACGACAAGGACGTCATCCTGGAGGTCAAGGCGGGCGCGGGCGGCGACGAGTCCGCCCTCTTCGCCGGGGACCTGCTGCGGATGTATCTGCGCTACGCCGAGCGCGTCGGCTGGAAGACCGAGATCATCGACTCCACCGAGTCCGAGCTGGGCGGCTACAAGGACGTCCAGGTCGCCGTCAAGACCAAGGGCGGCCAGGGCGCCACCGAACCCGGGCAGGGCGTCTGGGCACGGCTGAAGTACGAGGGCGGGGTGCACCGCGTCCAGCGGGTGCCCGCCACCGAGTCCCAGGGCCGTATCCACACCTCCGCCGCCGGGGTCCTGGTGACCCCCGAGGCCGCCGAGATCGAGGTGGAGATCAACCCCAGCGATCTGCGCATCGACGTCTACCGGTCCTCCGGGCCCGGCGGCCAGTCCGTCAACACCACCGACTCCGCCGTACGCATCACCCATCTGCCGACCGGTGTCGTCGCCTCCTGCCAGAACGAGAAGAGCCAGCTCCAGAACAAGGAGCAGGCATTGCGTATCCTGCGCTCCAGGCTGCTCGCCGCGGCCCAGGAGGAGGCGGAGAACAAGGCCGCCGACGCGCGCCGCAGCCAGGTGCGCACGGTCGACCGTTCCGAGAAGATCCGTACGTACAACTACCCCGAGAACCGCCTCTCGGACCACCGGGTGGGTTTCAAGGCGTACAACCTGGACCAGGTGCTCGACGGAGACCTCGACGCCGTGATCCAGGCGTGCGTCGACGCCGACTCGGCGGCCAAACTCGCCGCAGCGCAGTAAGCCGCGCCGTAACCTCTTTGTACGAACGGGTGGAGGACCAGTGAACCTGCTGCTTGCCGAGGTGGCCCAGGCCACCCAGCGGCTGGCCGACGCCGGCGTGCCGTCTCCGCGCTTCGACGCCGAGGAGCTGGCCGCCTTTGTGCACGGTGTGAAGCGGGGAGAACTGCACAACGTCAAGGACACGGACTTCGACGCCCGCTACTGGGAGGCGATCGCCCGCCGGGAGGCCCGCGAGCCCCTTCAGCACATCACCGGCCGCGCCTTCTTCCGCTATCTGGAACTCCAGGTGGGCCCCGGAGTCTTCGTGCCCCGCCCCGAGACCGAGTCCGTCGTCGGCTGGGCCATAGACGCCGTACGGGCCATGGATGTCGTCGAACCGCTGATCGTCGACCTCTGTACGGGATCGGGCGCGATCGCCCTGGCCATGGCCCAGGAGGTCCCGCGCTCCCGGGTGCACGCCGTGGAACTCTCCGACGACGCGCTGAACTGGGCCCGCAAGAACGCCGAGGGCTCCCGGGTCACCATCCACCAGGGCAACGCCCTGACCGCGCTGCCCGAACTCAACGGCCAGGTCGACCTGGTCATCTCCAACCCGCCGTACATCCCGCTCACCGAATGGGAGTACGTCGCCCCCGAGGCCCGCGACCACGACCCCCAGATGGCGCTCTTCTCCGGCGAGGACGGCCTCGACACGATCCGCGGCATCGAGCGCACCGCCCACCGTCTGCTGCGGCCCGGCGGCCTCGTCGTCATCGAGCACGCGGACACCCAGGGCGGCCAGGTGCCCTGGATCTTCAACGAGGAGTCCGGCTGGGCGGACGCGGCCGACCACCCCGACCTGAACAACCGCCCGCGCTTCGCCACGGCCCGCAAGGCGACGCCCTGATGCCCCGGGCCAGCCTCCTCGACAGCCCGGCGAGCGCCCTGCCCCCGCGCACCCGCGGCGTCGGTACGGTGCGCGCGGGTGCCGGGTCGGCGGGCGTGCGGGGGCCGCTTCGGTGCCGCCGGCGGGGTGCGGTGTCGCTGTTTGCGAGTGAGCCGAAGGGGCGCGCGGGTGTCGAAGGAGATGGGGGCACCTCCCGGACGGAGTCTGGGGGCGTGCGGGGGCCGCTTCGGTGCCGTCGGCCGGGTGCGGTGTCGCTGTTTGCGAGTGAGCCGAAGGGGCGCGCGGGTGTCGAAAGAGAGAACGCGCGGAGGTCCCGAGGAACGAGGGATCGAGCACGATCGACCGTCGACACACGCTTGAGCGCCCCGGAGGAGAACCGAGCACTTAAAAAAAGGGAGCGCTACTGAGGGCCAGGCGATACG
>NZ_JBSGUP010000668.1:0-4459 GCF_053607985.1 Streptomyces sp. NPDC055078 | reverse complement strand
GGGTCCGCCCCGGGCCCCGGGACACGTACCATGGCGGTATGTCCTTCCTCCGCCGCCGCAGCGCCGCCACACCCGCGGGCCCGGACTTCGACGTCCTGGCCATGGACCCGGGGGACTGGCCCGGAAATCTCGGCGCGGGACTGCTGCCCGCCCCCGACGGCACCTGCCAGGGCGTCTTTCTCCGGTACGACCTGTTCGGCGGACGCGGCCCCGCGATGATCATCGGCAATCTGCCGGAGGGTTCCCCGGCCCGCGAGCTGGAGGAGGGCCAGATCCCGTTCGAAGTGGCCCAGCTCCTGCTGGCCCTGGAGAACGACGAGCCCGTCGAGGTCGTGGACACCGAGGACGTGCCGGTGATGCAGGGGGACAACCTCCTGATCGTGCGCCGGCTGAAGCTCTCCGAGAGCCGGATCTCCTGCGTGCAGTTCGACCGCAGCGACCGGGTCCTGGTCACCATCGCGAGCTGGGACCGGCCGATCACGGACGATCTGTACGCCCTGCTCAAGCCCCTGCCCGCGGAGCTGTTCCAGCAGGCTTGACCCCGCCCGCGGAGCACGCGCCGCCGACCGTACCGGCTCCGCGGCGCGTACCCCGGACATCACCGGCAGCGGGCGGCCCGGTCAGCGGGCCACCGGCAGCCGGGCCCTCAGCGGGCCATCATCGTCGCCAACCGCACCGCCGCCGTGCCGAGCCCCGATGTCGGCTGCCCCAGATGCGCGGTGCCCGCCCCCGAGCGCACATCGGCGTCCCGGTACCGGCGCACTCGCCGGTGCCAGTTCAGGATGCCCGCGAGCCAGTCCTCCATCTCCCGCACATAGGCGTCGAGCGCGGCCCGCTGGACACTGTTGAGCGCGAAGTCCTCGTACAGCAGCGGCAGTTCGTGCTCCTTGACATGGAGGAACTGCCGCAGCCGTCCGCGCATCAGATCGTCAATGATCTTCACGGCGGACGGATAGTCGCAGTCGAAGAACTTCTGCACCACCAGCACCGAGTTGTGCACCTCGCCCTCGACCTCGATCTCCTTCTGGTACGAGAACAGGTCATTGATCAGACAGGCGTAGTCCTGGGCCGCGTGCTCAAGACTCTCGACGGTGCCGCTGCGCAGCAGTTCCGTGGGGAGTTCCCCCTCGTGCCGCAGTTTGGACAGCAGCATGGTGAGGTCCGAGCCGAAGGTGGTGCGCCGCATCTCCAGATAGTCGACCGGGTCGGGGACCCGGTGCTGGACCTGGTTGTGCAGCTCCCAAAGCCAGCTCTCCAGCATGTCGTCGATGGAGGTGCGCAGTTGCTGCCGCGCGGCGCGGTTCATCGGTTCGGTGGTGCGTACCCACAGATCGGCCAGCGCCCGCTCCATCGGGCTGACCGCCAGGGCCGGGGCGGCGGCCGGCTCATCGACCGGCATGCACGCCATCAGCCGCTGGGTGCAGAGCTTCGCGCCCAGGAGATTGCCCGGCCGGCCGAACACCAGGGGGTAGTAGTCGTCCCCGTAGGTGCCCCAGGTCAGCCACTCCGCGCTCAGCTCCAGCTCCTCCGGGGTTGCGTCCGGATCGAGACCGGCCGAGCAGAGCGCGAAGTCGAAGCCGCGCAGCATCGGACCGTCCCAGATGTCCCCCAGCAGACCCATCCGGTCCGCCCAGGCGACGGACTTGTCCAGTGCGTCCTGGTGATGCGGACTGAGCGTCAGCGGGAACGGAAGGTCGAACTCCGGCAGCAGTGAGGGCCCGATGTCCGCGTGGGGCAGATGGGTGAGGCCCCGCAGCCGGGCGGCGGCGGGGCGCCCGAACAGGGTCCGGATGTCGAGCGCGGAGGTGCCCAGCACCCCGCCGGACCGCGAAGGTCCGGTGTCCAGGCCCTCGTTCATATAGCGGCTGGAGCGCATGTGCCACTCCTGGCCGCCGGACTGCCAGTCCTGGAGCCCCTTCACATACAGCGCGATCGCGGCGCACTCCTCGGGGGTGAGGCCCTTCTCCAGACAGAGCCCGGGGACCTCGGTCAGCGCCGTGTTCTCGAACTGCTGCAACCGGGAGGTCAGCAGATCGTTGACCGCTTCCGCCGCCTCCTGGGTCGTACAGCCGAGGAAGGTCTCCAGCACCAGGACGCCATTGCTCAGCTCGCCCTCGTCCTCGACCTCACGCTGGTACGAGAAGAGGTCGTTGCGCAGATGCACGGCGTCGGCGAAGGCGTCGGTGAGCACGCGCAGCGGACGGGAGGCGGCCACCGGCTCGGGGATCTCGGCCCCGGCCGCGTACTCGATGATCCCCGCCGACCAGGGGGCACCGCCGACCTTGCGGCGCATCTCGATGTACTCGACGGGGTTGGAGATCCGGCCCTCGTTGATGTTGGACAGTTCCCACAGGGATTCATTGAGGAGGTTGCGCGTCGACTCCGCGAAGCGCTCCCGCCAGGCCGCCGACATGCTCGGCACCGTCCGGGCCCACAGATCGGCGAGTCCCGCCTCGACCGGATTGGTCGGCTCCGGTGTCGGCTGGGCGGGGTCCATCGGCATGAACGCGGGCAGCCGGTCCAGATACGCCTTGCCGCCCGCCCGGTCCTGGGTGCGCTTGAAGATCTCCAGGAAGTGGTCGTCGAAGAAGAACACCCACACATACCAGTCGGTGACCAGCGACAGGGCTTCGGCGTCGCAGTCGGGGTGGGTGTATCCGCACAGCAGGGCGTAGTCGTGCGCGTCGAGGTCCCGCTCCTCCCAGACACCGGAACCCTCCAGCATCCCCATGCCGCGCGCCCACTCCTTGGTGTGCGCCCGGGCCGTGTCGACATGGGGGCTGAGGCGGGCCGGGTAGGGCATATAGAAGTCGGGCAGGACGAAGGGCTGTGCCATGCGTGCGTGGCCTTTCGGGTCGGGCGGAAGCTACCGGCCCAGCCCTACCCGTCGCCCCAATGGCCCACGCACCGCAGCCTAATAGTCACACAATCTGACAAGCGTGGGCGCGGGCCCCGTCACTGGAACACGGCGGGCCGCAGCACCCGCACATCAGCCGCCCTGACGAACGCGATCCGGTGCCCGAACTGGATTCCGTAGTACGCATCGGAGCCCCGCACCACCCGCTGCCCCGCGGCGCCGGACGCGGGCGCGTACAGATACTCGCCCCGTACCCGGTCGCCCACCACATACCGCTGTCCCGCGAGCAGCCGGTACGGCAGCGGCTCCAGCGGCTGCACCGGCACATCCGCCGGATAGGCCGACGCCTCCGGGTAGGCACGCCCGTACACCGGGATCTCGCGCACGCCCGGCCGAGGGGTGATCATGGTGGCCCGCGTGCCCACGGCCGTCGGCTCATCGCGCGGATCGTGGAACCACGCCCGGCCGCCCAGATACCAGATCGCGGTCCAGTCGCCCCGGCGGCCGGCCACCGCGTACCGCTGGCCCGTCGACGCCCGCGCACCCTGGTCGTGGACCCCGGTGGTGGAGTCGCCGCCGCCGGGCCGCCGGCCGATGTCCTTGACGAGCGGGGCGTCGGCGGCCGGCGCCGTATGCAACCGGACAGCGGCCGAACCGTGCGGTGGGCAGGCCCCGCCGCCCTCGGCACAGCCCGTGAAGAGCGGCCGGTGCCGCGCGTAGTCGGGGCGGATGGTCACCGCGTCGGCGCCCCGCCCGGCCGTGGCCGTGAACGGCCTGCCCAGCAGCTCGAAGTAGTGCGCCCAGTCCCAGTACGGCCCGGGGTCCGTGTGCATCCCGGGGACGGCCGCAGGCGTCGTGCCCGGCACACTGTCGTGCCCGATGATGTGCTGCCGGTCCAACGGAATGCTGTACCGCCCCGCCAGATAGCGCACCAGCCGGGCCGACGAGCGGTACATCGCCTCCGTGAACCAGGCGTCGGGGGAGGCGAGGAAGCCCTCGTGCTCCAGACCAACCGACTTGGCGTTCACAAACCAGTTCCCGGCGTGCCAGGCGACGTCCTTCAGCGGCACATGCTGGGCGATATGACCGTCCGACGAGCGCAGGGTGTACTGCCACGACACATACGCCGGGTCCCGCACCAGCCGCAGCGCGGTGTCCCAGTACCCCTCCGTGTCATGGACGACGATGTAGCGCACCGACTGGGACCTGGGCCGGTCGGACTTGTCATGGTTGCCGTACTCACCCGTACCGAGCTTCTCGTACGGAGCGGGAACCCACGCACAGGACACCGTCGGCGGGCACTCCGTCCGCCCGCCGCCTGCCGTCCGGGGCCCGCGCGGCCCCGGGCCCGCCGCCCGCGCCGCCCGCGCCGGCGGGACGGCGGTGGCGTCGGCGGCCAGGGTGATGTGCTGCCCGCTGTCCGTGACACGTGATTCACCCGCACGGATCACCCGGAAGACGTCGTCGGCGTAGGCCGTCGCGGTCGCCGCACCGTTCGCCGCGTCCGGACGGTCTGTGCCGTTCGCCCGGTCCGTGCCCTCCGCATCGCCGGCATCATCCGCATCGTCTGTGCCGTCTGTGCCGTCTGTGCCGTCTGTGCCG
>NZ_JBSGUP010000667.1:0-4460 GCF_053607985.1 Streptomyces sp. NPDC055078 | reverse complement strand
CGGTCCCTCCGGGGCGGGACCGGCCCGGAGGGGCCCGGCTCAGCTCGGTTCGGGTCAGCTCGGTTCAGTTCGGTTCGGTTCGCCCGGCGGCTCAGTTCGGCTCGGCTCGGCTCAGCTCAGCGCCGCGAACGCCCCGTCGATCGCCTCGCAGGTGCGGGCCAGTTCGTCCG
The DNA here is from genome assembly GCF_053607985.1 of Streptomyces sp. NPDC055078. Lineage (NCBI taxonomy): Bacteria > Bacillati > Actinomycetota > Actinomycetes > Kitasatosporales > Streptomycetaceae > Streptomyces > Streptomyces sp. NPDC055078. The sequence continues at coordinate 4,290 of NZ_JBSGUP010000667.1, read as the reverse complement.
CGGTGACCACGGCGGGGACGAACCAGCAGGCCATCCCGTAGGCATTGGAATGCACACCACGGCGCAGGAGTTCATGGCGGAAGGTGTCGTACCGCCGCCGGTCGACCCGGAAGGTGTCCCGGTAGCGGTGGGTCGGTGCGCCGTCGGGGGTGAACACCACCTGGAACATGGCGCCGACGCCCTGGACCGCGCAGGGAATCCGCCTGTCCCGTGCCGCACGGCGGATCGTCTCGGCGATGTGCGCCCCCGTCCGCTCGATCCGCCGGACGACCGCCGGGTCGGCGAGCGCGGTGAGGGTGATGACGGCGGCGGTGGCACACAGGGGTGAGGCGTTGTAGGTGCCGCCGTGTTTGACCCGGCCGGTCGCCAGTGGCTCCATCACCTCGCGGACCCCGGCGAACGCGGCGATGGGCAGCCCGCCGCCGAGCGCCTTGGAGAAGACGGCGAGATCCGGGCGTACGCCGAAGAGCGTCTGCGCACCGCCGGGCCCGGTACGGAATCCGGTGCACACCTCGTCGAAGATCAGTACGGCGCCGTGTGCCGTGGCCGCGTCCCGCAGCCGGTCGAGATAGCCGGGGAGCGGCATCACACAGGCGTTGTTGGCCACGATGGGTTCGCAGATCACGGCCGCGAACTCACCCCGGTGGGCGTCGAGCACCGCGTGCAGCGCCTCCGGGTCGTTCCAGGGGCAGACCACGACATCGTCCACGACCCCGGGCGGAATCCCGGGCGAGTGCGGGACGGCGTGGGGTGTCTCGTAGGGGCCCGTCTCGCTCTCGGCGGGCCGGTTGGAGACGGCGAGGGTGTCGGTCCAGCCGTGGTAATGCCCCTCGAACTTGAGGATCTTCGTACGGCCGGTGTGGCCGCGGGCGGCGCGTACCGCCCCCTGGATGGCCTCGGAACCGGAGTTGGCGAACCGGACCAGTTCGGCGCAGGGCACCATCTCCCGGATCAGCTCCGCCAGCTCGACCTCGGGCACATTGCAGGTCCCGAACATGGTGCCGCGCGCGAGCACATCGGCCAGCCCACGGGTCAGCGCGGGGTGCGCGTGGCCGAGGATCGCACTGCCGTAGGAGATCAGGTAGTCGATGTACTCGTTGCCGTCCACATCGCGGATCAGGGCACCGGAGCCACTGCTCATATACAGCGGATACGGGTCCGGTCCGGTGGAGGTGAGCCGGGCGGAGGAACTGATTCCACCCGCGAGGGACTGCTTCGCGCGTTCGAAGAGTTCACGGCTCACGTCCGTTGTGCCGAGTGCCGTCACCGGCCGTCCTGCCGGGCCGCCCGGGACGGCCCGCCCGGGGAAATGCGGGCCGTCCGGGTATGGCGCGCCGCCGGGGAAATGCGGGCCGTCCGGGAAAGCCGTGCCATCCGCGAATACCTCAGTGTTCATCCGTCGTCACTCCCGTCTCCATGGCCTGGCCGGCCAGTGGTGAATTTCGCCGGAATTCCCAACGCACTGGTCCTGTCGACGGATCGCGATGGCGTGAACGCACCGTCTTGACGTACCCGATCGCCGTACCGAAACTCAGGTGGCACCGCCGGAAAGATCACCCGGCCGAATACCGGAACGGATCACCCATCACGGCGAGAGGAATTCAGCCATGACCGAAGCCACGGAGAACGGCGCCCCGCCCCCGAGGGTCGCCCTGGTGACCGGGGCCGGCAGCGGAATCGGCCGGGCCTGTTCTCTCGGGCTGCTCACCGAGGGCTGGACGGTGGTGCTGACCGGCCGTCGCGAAGGTCCGCTCGAAGAGACCGCCCGACGAGCCGACAGCATCGCGGGATCGGGTATCGCCGCCCCTCTGAGCTGCGACATCACAGATCCCGAAGCGGTCGACAGCCTCTTCGCCAGGACCGCCGAGCGCTTCGGACGGCTCGATCTGCTCTTCAACAACGCGGCCGACACGGTGCCGTACGCCCCCGTCGATGAGGTATCCGCCGCGGACTGGCACCGGGTCATGGACTCCATCGCCACCGGCACCTTCCTCTGTTCCCGGGCCGCGTTCCGGATCATGAAGTCGCAGTCCCCGCGCGGTGGACGGATCATCAACAACGGCGCTCCCTCCGCTCATGTGCCCCGGCCGGACTCGACCGCCTTCACCGCCGCGAAGCACGCGGTGGCGGGGCTGACCCGGTCGCTCTCGCTGGACGGCCGCCGCCACGGCATCTCGTGCGGCCAGATCGACATCGGCAATGTGACGCCGGAGGGGCGCGCACAGCCCGCGGTCCGGCAGGCCGACGGCTCACTCCGGGTCGAGCCCACCATGGACATCCGGCACGTGGTCGACATGGTGCTCGCCATGGCCGCCCTGCCGCCGGGGGTGAATGTCCAGTCCGTCACGGTGATGCCCAGCGCCATGCCCTACGTGGGCCGGGGCTGACGGCCAGGACGCGTCCGCCGCGACGAACGCCTCGATCAGCGCGTCCCCGCCGAGCCGCCCCGCCCGTTCCCAGGCCAGCATCCGGTGCAGCCCGTCCAGATGGATCAGCCCCTCCCGTGTCCGAAGGTTGTCGTAGTCGGGGCCGGGGACCGCGCGGGTGCTGAGGTAGAGCGGGCCGAGGGGGGCCCCGGCCTGCCGGTCGAGCTTGTGCGCGCAGTGCGGATTGGACAGCGCGTACGAACCGCCGAGCGCGCGGAGCGCGGCCGACGCCTCGGCGAGGGTCAGGCCGGTCGGGGGGACGAGTTCGACCTCCCCGCCCTCGCCGAGGTGCCAGGGCAGGACGACACCCAGCAGTTCGCTCCGGTCGAGCAGCACCCGGTACCAGCTCCCCAGCAGGAGGCCCGCCTCGCGAAGGTTCGTCTCGGCGTCGTCGTTCGTATTGCCCTCCTCGTCCGGATCGTAGGGGTGGTCCCGCGCGAATTCACGCAGTACGGCGTCGGACGGAATGGAGCCGATCACTTTCATGAAGGGTGCAGCCTTTCGGGATCCGTGGCCGGTCGCCGCCCCGCCGGGAGGGCCCGCGCCCCGCCGGGGGGGCCGGCCTCCGGCGCGCGGCGGCCTGTCCGGGGCGCCGTGGGTCAGACCGCGTGCCGCTCGTACTCGGCGAAGTGGGCCTCGCGGAACAGCTCGGGCCACTGGCCCCGGTCGAGTCCCCGCTCCCGCCCGGCGGCCAGCAGTTGCCGCCAGTACGGCTTCACCGGCGGCCACCTCCTGCCGGTCTGGCAGTAGGAGCCGTCGATCATATAGCGGTGACCGTACGGGCGAGGTCCGCCGGGGTCCGCGGGGGCTGCCCGGCGGATTCCGCGGACCGAGGCGTCCGCGGGGGCTGCCCGGCGCGCGTGGAAGAGCGCGGAGTGCAGCAGCACGGTGGAGCCGGGCGGCAGGGCGTCGATGACCACTTCGCCGGGGAGTTCGCCGGTGCCCAGGTGGGCGAGGGCACCCTTGTCGGCGACGTCCCGGTGGGACCCGGGCAGTACGGCGAGGGCACCCATCGCGGGGGCCAGACCGCCGATGTAGTGCAGGGCGTGCGCCATGGCGTACCGCCGGTCGCGCTGCGGGCGCTGCTCGTAGTCGTGGTGCCAGTCCTTGCCGGGGGCGCCGGGCGGGCGCCGGTCGCTGTGCAGATGGTGGAAGACGAAGGACGGGCCGAGGAGCCGGGAGAGCAGCCGCAGCAGCGGTGGGTGCGCGGCCAGTTCGCCATGGGCGGGCAGTTGCAGCTCGACCAGGGGCGGTGCCCCGTGGCGGTCGGGGTCGAGGCAGGCGTCGATGGACCGCCCGCGTAATCCGCTGTCCACCCAGTGGTCGGCCTCGGGTATGAGCCGGGCGACGAGATCCGGCGGGATGAATCCGGGGAGTACGAGGTAACCCTGCTCGTGGAAATGTTCGCTCACATCGTTACCGCTCGTCATGACGGTCTGCTCGCTCATGGAACGAAGTCCTCCTGCGTACCGATGTGCCCATCGGGCGGAATGGTGACCGTGCACGCAATCCTTGCTCGATTCCCGGGTGCGCCTCGATTCCCCGGGTGCGCTGTGAAAGGAGAAACGGAAGTGACGTCCGAACACAGAGAACGGCTGCGGTGACGCGGCAGCCGGTACGCGAATTTACGCTGAACGGAAGAGAAAGGTATCCGGCCGGTCACTTTCGCGCAGCCGGCGCGGCGACAATGGCCGGAGTGCTGCTCCATGGCCGAAAGAACGAAGCCTCGCCGCTGTCAGCTGTTCCGGTCGACGCGGGTACACCCCACCCCGTTGTCGGGGTACACCCCGTTGTCGGCGCCCCACCGGGTACGCCGCTGTCGGCCGCCGCCGGGTGTGCCGCTGTCGGCGACGCACCCGGCGGC
>NZ_JBSGUP010000666.1:0-4469 GCF_053607985.1 Streptomyces sp. NPDC055078 | reverse complement strand
ACCCGGCGCCGATCCCTACGACACCGGTTCCCACGCCGGTTACGCCACCGGTCTCTCCGCGGCTTCCCCGCCGTCCGCGCCGTCCGCGGCTTCCTCCCCGCCGTCCGCGCCGTCCGCGCCGTCCGTGCGCGGGAACGGCCGGCGCAGGCGTGCCGCGCCCGGTACGGAACACACCACCTCGGGGTACGGTCCGCCCGGGGCCCGTGGCGGCCACCCCGAACAGCGCGAGGCGGGCGGCGGCTGGGGGACCGGACAGGGCGGTATCCGGCAGGGCGGTATCGGGCAGGGCGGCGACTGGCCGGGGACCCAGCGCCTGCAGCCCACCCCGGGCACCATGGCGTCGGGCGCCCGGATACCGGGACCGCGCAGGGACTTCATCGAGGCGTTCGACGGCTCAGGCCGGCCCGGGGCCGTCGATCCGTATGCCTCCGTCACCGCCTGGCCCGAGGGCGCGCACGCGGACGGTGCCCCCGTCGTCGTCCCGGGCACCCGGCGGGACGGCGGTCAGGGGGACGGCGGTCAGCGGGAGAGCGGTCCCAGCGCTGATGACGGTCACGGCGCTGATGCCGGGGGTGACGGCGGGGGTGACCGTGCGGTCGGGTCCGAGCCCGCGCGGCCGGGGCACGGCCGCGCCACCCGGGCACCCGCTGCGCGCCCCAGGAACGGCGGCAAGGGACGGACGTTCACCGGGATCGCGGCGGCGGCCGTCACCACCGTGCTCGCGGTCGTCGTGGCCGGGCAGGTCACGGCCGACGCCGGGAAGAAGCCGGCCGCGCCCGCCACAGGCCAGGACCGCGGCGACGAGGACGGCTCCGTCTCCCGCTCCGACGACCGACGGGACCGGGCACCGGCACCAGCCGAGGTGCGGAAGGCCGTCCCCGCCACCTATGAGCAACTGATGGCCACTCGGTTCCCGATCGATCCGGAGCTGACCGCCGACGGTTCATTCGAGGTCGTACCGGGATTCGCCAGGGCACCGGGCAAGGGCACCAGGATCCCCTACCGGGTGGATATCGAAAAGGGCCTCGGAATGGACGGCGCGCTTTTCGCGGAAGCCGTGCAGAGAACGCTGAACGACAACCGCAGTTGGGCGAACAACGGCGCGCAGACATTCGAGCGGATCTCATCCGGCGAGCCGAAATTCGTCATCACTCTCGCGAGTCCCGGAACCACACATATCTGGTGCGAGAAATCCGGTCTGAATACGGCGGACGACAATGTCAGCTGTGATTCCGCGGCGACCGACCGGGTGATGGTCAACGCCTTCCGGTGGGCGCAGGGTTCGGAGACCTACGGCCCCAAGGCCATGTACGCCTACCGGCAGATGCTCATCAATCACGAGGTCGGGCACCGGCTGGGACACGGCCATGTGAACTGCCGCACCGAGGGCGAGCCCGCGCCGGTGATGCAGCAGCAGACGAAGTCCCTGGACATCGACGGGGTCACGTGCCTGCCCAACCCCTGGGCGTACCCCGGGCGTTGATCGCTCCCCCCGGGGCGGGCGTCCGCGCCGCCCCGGGAGCGGGTGCCCGTCCGGCGGACACGGCGGCGGGCCGTACACCGGCGGTGAGGGGCCGTACACCGGCGGCGGGCCGTACACCGGCGGCGGGCCGCCGTACCCCGTTCCCGACTGCCGTACGGGCGGCCCCGATCCGATCCCGTGGTCGCGACCGGGTGCGGTGCGCGGCATTCGCGGTCGCCGGTGCCGGCCGGGTGCGCACCGCCCGCTCCGGCTTTCCGCCGATTGCGCCCGGCGTCGTGTACGGGCGGGGCGCCCCGCGTTGCGCACGGGCGTTCGCATCACTTCGTATCCCCTCCCGTCGTATCCCCTCTTGGCCCCCGCGTCGGCCACCGGCCTGGGCATTCATTGTTTCCGTGTGCATCTTGTGGTCACCGGATGGTGGCCACAAGATGCCGTCGGCCGCCCGCTGCCCACTGCCGTCGACTGCCGTCCGCTCCGCCTGACTGTTCGGGCCGTTCGGGCTGTTTCGGGACTGTCCGATATCGGAGTACGGCATGAGATCTGGTTCGGTTACCTCAACTGTCCGTCATATCCCGCCATGCGGTGAGCGGTGGATGGGCGGTGGCGGGGTTTGCGGCCCGACCCCTGACCGGAGCCGGGCGGGTCCGCTGTCCGGCCATAAGGGCCTGGCCGCAGCCTGACTCTCCGTGACTAAATGTCCCTGTAGCGCGACAGAACGCTACGGGGGTGCGAAAGTTACGTGCATTCACCCCTTCTGGTGGCGCGACGGACAACCGTCCATCGCGCCACGGTCGTACCGGCTTACCGTCGTTCCGCTGCGTGTCGCCGGACAACGGCGGCCGTCAACAAGGGAGATCGGGGGTGCGCTCGGTGCGGATCGGACTGCTCACGGACGGTGGTTATCCGTATGCGACAGGTGAGTCCAGGCTGTGGTGCGACCGGCTCGTACACGGGCTCGACCGGCATGAGTTCGACATCTACACGCTGATCCGCGGCGCCGGACGGGACGACGACCGGGAAGCCGGCGGACCCCACCCGCCGCAGGTGCGACGGGTACGGACCGCCGAACTCGGGGTGCCCGGGGACGGGACCGGCGGCCGGGCGCCGAGGGACCTCCTCGGGCGGCGGTCGTACGGGCGGCGTGACCGCCGACGCTTCCTCGGCCACTTCGAGGCGCTCGCCGCAGCGATCTGCGCTGACCGCGAGGGCTTCGCCGAAGGGCTGTACGGACTCGCCGAACTCGCCCGCGACAGCGGCGGACTCCCCGCCGCCCTCCGCTCCGAACCCGCCGTACGCGCCATCGAATCCGCCTGCCGTGCCCGGGGCGCCCGCCGCGCCCTGCACTCCGCCACCGTCCCGGACTATCTCGCCTTCGCCGACGAACTGGAGCGCGCGCTGCGCCCGCTCTCCCTCGACTGGTACGGCGACGACGGCCTCGGCGCGGTCGATCTGTGCCATGCCGCTTCCAGCGGACCGGCGGCCCTGCCCGGCCTGTTGGCCAAACGCTTCTTCGGGGTTCCGCTGCTGGTCACCGAGTACGGCGTCCAACTGCGCGCGCGCTATCTCGCGGCCGGTGCCGGCTCGGGTTCCCCGGGTCTTTCGGGGTCCTCGGGTTTTTCGGGGTCCTCGGGTTCCTCCTCGGGATACGCCTCGGGTGCCGGCTCGGGTTCCCCCTCGGGATACGCCACGGGTGCGGCCTCCGATGCCGCTTCCGGTGGCGCCGGGCCCAGCGTGCCCGTGCGCACCCTGCTCGCCTCCTTCCACGGGCGGCTCGCGGCCGAGGTGTACGACCAGGCGTCCCTGATCACCCATGGGAACTCCCACGCCCGCCGCTGGCAGGAGAAGTGCGGCGCCGACCGTGCCCGACTGCGCACGGTCCACCCCGGGATGGACGCGGAACGCTTCGCCGCGGTGGGGGAGAGCGACGACGACGGCGATCCGTACACCGTCGTCTGGGTCGGCAGGATCGAGCCGGCCAAGGACCTCATCGCGCTCCTCCACGCCTTCGCGGAGGTCCGCAAGGAGGAGCCGCGCGCCCGGCTGCGGCTGTTCGGCACGCCCGCACCGGGGCCGGAGGCGGCCGGTTATCTGGCCCACTGCGAGGCGCTGGCGGCCCAGCTCTTCCCCGACGAGGCGGCCGGCGCCCACGCCGTCGGCGACAGCCCCGTCTCCTTCGAGGAGATCGGCGGTCCCGCCGCTCCCGAACTCGCCGACGCCTACGCGGCCGGCGGAGTCGTCGTCCTGTCGAGCGTTGTCGAGGGCTTCCCGGCCGGTCTTGTCGAGGCGATGTTCTGCGGGCGGGCCACCGTCTCCACGGATGTCGGCGCGGTGGTCGAGATCATCGGCGGTACGGGACTCGTCGTACCGCCCCGCAACCCGCGCGCCCTCGCGGACGCCTGCCTCGCCCTCCTGCGCGACCCGGAGCGCGCGGCCCTCCTGGGCGCCGCGGCCCGCGCCCGTGCGCTGGAACTCTTCACGGTCGAGCAGAACCTCATGGCATTTCGCGGCATTTACCTGGAGCTGATCTCGCGCTCCCCGGTGCGGCGCGATGTGGTCGACGCGGACGGCGAACCCATGCCGTTCGCCCACCCGGCGGAGTCCTACGTTCCGGTCGAGTGGACGGGCGTCAGCGCCGGGGCGGAGACGTACGCGGGTCCGGAGACGTACGCGGGCCCGGGGACGTATGCGAGTCCGGAGACGTACGCGGGCTCCGGGGGCCGCGCCCCGCGGTCCGGCACGGTCAGCAGCACCGCGAAGGAGGCACGCGCATGACCACCTCCCCTCTCACCGACCCGGCGCACACCCGGGGACCGGGCCCCGGCGCGCCCGCGCTCGATCAGCCCGGGCCGCCCGTCAGCCCCGGCGGCTGGGACGCCAGGTCCGATGCGCTGCTGGCGCGGCCGGTGGCGAAGGCGCCGCGCGAGCGGGCCGCTCCCCGGCGCGGCCCGGCCGACCCGGTCAAGGCGCTCATGCACCGGCACCGGGA
>NZ_JBSGUP010000665.1:0-4476 GCF_053607985.1 Streptomyces sp. NPDC055078 | reverse complement strand
GGACCGCGGCCTGGCCGTGCGGGGCCGGGGCCCCGGCAGCGGGCGCCCGTCACCGGGGAGGGAGACAGGCGCCCGTGCGCTCAGACCCGGCGCCGGAGCCTGACCGCCGCCGTCCCGCACAGGGCGACGGCGAGGACCGCGCCCGCCCCGGCGGCGACCGATGCCACGGTGACCGCGCCGCTGTCGCGCGCCTCGGGTGCGGCGACGGGTGCGGCGGCCGGTGCGGGTGCGGCGGCGGGCGCGGCGGCCCCGGCCTTGCCCGCTGGGCCGGCGGGGGCCTCGTAGCCTCCGGCGACGCCCTTCTTCGCATAGGCGGAGCCGGGCAGCTTGTCCCCGTACGCGGCCTTCACCCGGGCCCGGTAGGCGTTGAGCGTGGTGCCCTCGGCGCCGACCGCGCGTATCGCGTCCTCGTCCAGCGGGAGCACCTTCGCCCCCTTGCTGACGTACCAGGCGTCGATCTGCGGCTCACGGAAGACCGTGCCGCCGGGGAGCCTGCCCGCGCCCTGCCGGGCGTAGCGGAACTCGTCGTCACCGGTGGCGATGTTCACCACCTGCCACTGGGCGCCCAGCCGGGCCGCCCAGACGGACGCCTTCTGACCGTCGGACGAGACCGCCTTGGTGGCGAGGAACTCCGTACGCGCCACGGGCGCGCCCGCCTTCCCGGCCACGAACTCCGGCGACAGCGTCAGAACCGGCACCGTACTGCCCTCGGCACGGGGTGCCGCCGCCGACCTGGCGACCGCTCCGTCCCGGGCGAAGAAGCGGGAGAGGGTCTCCAGCGTGGCGGGAGCGGTGGCCGCTCCCCTGGCCGCGGCCAGATCGGCGGCCGAGGGTCCGCTCGCGGGGGGCACGGCCGTACCGCTGTCGGCGGCTGCCGTGGACGCGCCGGCGAGCGTGCCGACCGCGCCGAGCGCGAGACAGGCCGCGAAGGCGGCGGTGACGGACGTTCTTGAGGTGACCGGGATTCTTGAGGTGCCCGAGACTCTTGGAGTGCCCGGGATTCTTGGAGTGCCCGAGGTCCGCTTCATCGCGCTCACGCCCCGATCCGGTAGAGCGAGTGGGTCCAGGAGAAGGAGTTGTTGTTCACGTACCAGGCGTGGGAGCCCCAGTTGTAGCGGCTGCTGGTCTGCCAGGGGTCGCCCCAGTAGACCCAGCTGCTGGCGGTGTCGTAGCCGTAGATCACATGCATATGGCCACCACCGCTGGACCACTGGATACGGGTCTCGATGGGACGGTTCTGGTCGATGTCGGTCTGCACGGCCGGGTAGCGCAGCCAGTTGCTGATGTACGAGCCCGGCCGCACCCCGGCCCAGCGCAGCCCGGTCTGCACATTGCCGAGCGTGGCCTGGTTGTTGGGGCACTGGCTGTTCTGCGAGCGGTTGAAGGCGGCGTTGCAGAACTGGTTCTGGCTGTAGTTCTTGCCGAAGTAGGCGGCGATGGTGTTGCCGCCCGCGGCCCAGCACCAGTTGGTCTTGAGCTGTGCCTGCATGGTGATGTCGAGACGCTTCGCGGCGAGGGCGGCACCGGCCTCCGCCGGGCCGGTCGCACGGGTGGTGGCGGGGTCGTCGGCCGGTGCCGCGGCGGCCGACGACAGGGGCACGGTGATGAGTGCGGCGAGTACTGCCGAGACGGCTCCGAGCCGTCTCCTGGTAGTGCGCATCGCGGTCCTCCCAGAGGGATTGGTGGGGGTGGAGGAGCGCGTCCGGACGCTGCGGACTGAGCATCAATCCTTGTCGCGAGCAGGTCAACACGCTTCAATGCGGTGGACACGGCGGTGTGAACGCCGCGGCCGAGATGTGAACACATCCGTCCCGCTCCACCTGGACGGCGGTCGACGCCCGTCCGCGCGGCCCGCCGCCGTCGTGAACGTTCACTGGGCCCCGCGCGGAGCACGCACGGTACGGCCCGAAGCCCGCGGGAGGGGTTCGTATGGGTCACACCGAGGCCGATCTGGCGCAGGTGCTGCACACGGGCCCGTTCCATCTGGCGCTGCGGGCCGCGCTCTCGGTGCGCGGACTGCCGCTCCAGCGGGTGCAGCACCATCTCGCGCACCGGGGCATCAAGGTGGGTGTCACCAGTCTCAGCTACTGGCAGCAGGGGGCCCGCCGCCCCCAGCGGCCCGAGTCACTGCGGGCCGTACGCGCCCTGGAGGAGGTTCTCGAACTCCCCGGGAACTCGCTGATCAGACTGCTCGGCGAGGAGATCGCCCGCTCCGGTGCCGAGCGCCCCGCCGCCCGCTCCTACCGCTCCCTGATGGAGGTGTCCGCCACGGTGGAACGGCTCCTGGCGGAGCTGGAGTGCCCGCTCGACGGCGGGCTGCACACGGTCGGCCACCATGAGCGGGTGGGGATAGGACCGGACCGGGAGCTGCTGGGACGCGACTCCCAGCATGTCGTCCGGGCCCACCGCGACGGTATCGACCGCTATCTGGCGATCCACCACGGGGACCCGGGCTGCGAACCGGCGCGGGTGCGGGTGAGCGCGCGGGAGAACTGCCGCACCGGGCGGGTGCGCTGGCACCGGGAGTCGGGGATCGTCATCGCCGAACTGCTCTTCGACGCCCGGCTGCGCGCGGGTGAGACGTATTTCTTCGGCTACCGGGTCGAGGACGGGACCGGCGGCCCGAGCACCGAGTATGTGCGCGGCTTCACCTACGCGGGCGGCCAGTACGTCCTCCAGGTGCGCTTCGACGGCGGTGCGCTGCCGGTGCGGTGCCGGAGGTTCTCGCAGGCGACGACGGGGGCGCCCCGGGGAGCCCGGACGGATCTCACCCTGAGCGGACAGCACCGTACGGTCCATCTGGTGGAGCAGGGGGTGCGCCCGGGGATTCTCGGGATCGACTGGGACTGGGACTGAGGCGTGACTCCTGCGGGCTACGCGCCGGGTCCCGCCATGAGCTTTCCGCCCTGGGCCCGGATCGGGACCTCAGGCAGCGGTACGGTCGCGGGGCCCACGAGCGCCTTTCCGGTGGTGACGTCGAACCGGCTGCCGTGGCAGGGGCAGTTGGCCTCGGTGCCCTCGACCTTGTCCAGGACACAGCCCGCGTGGGTGCACTGCGCGCTGAACGCCTTGTACTGACCCGCGACCGGGCAGCTCACGACGACCCGCTGCTCGCGGTAGAGCCTGGCTCCGCCGACCGGGACCGCGTCCGCCGCGCCCAGATCGACCTGCTCGGTCGGGGTGGGGTCCTCCGCGTGCCCGAGCTTGGAATCGGTGGAGCAGGCGGCGGCCCCCAGACCGGCGGCCCCGGCGAGGGCGGCGCCTTTCAGCACGGTACGGCGGGCGGCTGAGGAGGGGCCGGGCATGAGGACTCCACTGTTCAGAGCTGTTCAGAGCGTCGATCGGATGGGGTGCGCCGGCGGGCGCGGACGGATGGGCGGCGACAGACCCGACCATACCGACGGGGGCCGGTGCGCAGGACCGGGGGCTCCCTCCCGCGCCGTCCGGCCATGGGCTACGTTCGGCCCGTGATCGTCGTCGCCGGAGAGTCCTTGATCGATCTGGTCCCGCAGGGGGTCGGCGTGCCGCTGCCGGCCCTGCTGCCGCGCCTGGGCGGCGGCCCGTACAACACCGCCGTCGCCCTGGGGCGGCTCGGCGCGCGGGCCGCCTTCTGCTCCCGGATGTCCACGGACGGCTTCGGGGACGCGCTGCTGACCGGACTGCGGAACGCCGGGGTCGACACCTCCCTCGTCACGCGCGGGCCCGAGCCGACCACCCTGGCGGTCGCCTCCATCGGAACGGACGGTTCCGCGGGGTACGGCTTCTACGCGCAGGGCAGCGCTGACCGCCTCTTCGAGCTGCCGCCCCCGCTGCCGGACGCTGTCCGGGCGGTGGCGTTCGGCACCTGTTCGCTGGTGCTGGAGCCGGGGGCGAGCGCGTACGGGGAACTGCTGCGGCGCGAGGCCGGGCGCGGCGTCTTCACCCTGCTCGACCCCAATATTCGCCCCGGTCTGATCCCGGACCCGGACGCCTACCGCAAGCGGTTCGCCGGCTGGCTGCCGGATGTCTCGCTGCTGAAGCTGTCCGACGACGACGCCCACTGGCTGGGCGGGGTGCCCGAAGGACCGCCCGCGGTGGTGCTGACCCGGGGTGCGCGGGGCATGGCCGTACGGACGCGGGGCGGGGTGGAGGTCTCCGTTCCGGCGGCGCCGGTGACGGTCGTGGACACCATCGGCGCGGGCGACACGGTGAACGCGGCGCTCCTCCACGGTCTCGCGTCCCGCGACGCACTCTCGGCCGACGCCATGGCCGCTCTGGGCGCGGGTGGCTGGCGTGAGGTCCTGGCCTTCGCCTCCCGGGCGGCGGCGGTGACCTGCTCCCGTACGGGCGCGGAGCCGCCGTACGCGGCCGAGCTGGCCGCCGCGTAGGCCGGGGCGGCCGGGCGGCGGGGTGTGAGGTCGGTCTCAGACGTTGCCTGTGCCCCAGTCGTCGCCCGGGTTCTGGCCGCGCTCGCGCAGCGACCGGACCCGCTCGGCG
>NZ_JBSGUP010000664.1:0-4497 GCF_053607985.1 Streptomyces sp. NPDC055078 | reverse complement strand
GTCGGACGGCGGCCGTCCCCAGGCGCCGGGCCGGCGCCCGGCGCGGGCGAGCGCGGCGGCCATCGCCCGCTCCGGCTGGAGCGTGTGGTGCAGATAGCCGCCGTTGAACTCGATCACGCCCGGCGGTGGCGCGGCGAGTGTGACAAGGACCCCGGAGGCGTCGACGGTTCGCGGCACCTGCTCGGCGGAGACATCAGCGCTGAGGGCGACCTCCTGCCAGGAGGTGTCGCCGGGGGCGGCGGGCCGGTGGCGGACCGGGGCGCGGAAGGCCCCCGCGCCGGGGCGGGTGACGACGAGGCCCTCGGCGGTGAGCCGGGCGAGGGCGCGGGAGACGGTCACCGGGGACACCCGGTACCGCTCGACCAGCGCACGGCTCGACGGCAGCTTTCCACCAGGTGAGTAGCGGTCAAGCTCCCCCTTCAGCGAATTGGCCAGCTCAGCCACACTGCTACGCTCATGCATGACAGCACAGGATAGCGCTACTCGCACCACCGCGATAGCGGTGAGCACCCCACCCGCGGTCGGCCGGGGCACCCTGTTCGCCGCGCTGGGGGTCGTCGCCTTCTCGCTCACCTTTCCGTCCACGGCCTGGGGACTCGAGTCCTTCGGGCCCTGGTCGCTGGTCTCCCTGCGGACCGTGCTGGCGGCCCTCGTCGCGGGCGGCTTTCTGCTGGCCCTGCGGGTGCGGCTGCCCGAGCGCCGCCACTGGGGGCCGCTCGCGGTCGTCTGCGGTGGTGTGGTCGTGGGGTTCCCGCTGCTGACCACGCTGGCGCTCCAGACCTCCACCACCTCCCACGCCGCCGTGGTGGTGGGGCTGCTGCCCCTGACCACCGCCGCCTTCGCTGCCCTGCGCACCGGCCGCCGTCCCTCCCGGGCCTTCTGGGCGGCGGCGGTGGCCGGAGCCGCCGTGGTGATCACCTTCACGGTGGCGGAGAGCGGCGGCCGGCTCCAGTCCGGCGATCTCTGTCTCCTCGGCGCGCTGATCGTCTGCGCCGCCGGTTACACCGAGGGCGGGCGCCTCGCACAGCACATGCCCGGCTGGCAGGTGGTGGGCTGGGCGCTGGTCCTGTGTCTGCCGCTCGCCGCGGTGGGAGCGGCGGTGGCCCTGCCGCTGGAGCCGGTCCGGCTGACGGGACAGGGCGTGGCCGGGCTGGTCTGGGTCGCCATCGCCTCGACCTTCCTCGGCCTGTACCTCTGGTACCGGGGGATGGCCGCGATCGGTGTCGCCAAGGCGAGCCAGCTCCAGCTCGCCCAGCCGCTGCTGACGCTGGTGTGGTCCGTCACCCTCCTGGGCGAACGGCTCTCCCCGGCGGCGCCGGTGGCCGCGATCGCGGTCCTGATCTGTATCGCGCTCACCCAGCGGGCCCGCGCCTGAGCCCTGGGCGGCGCGGTTGATCCCAGCCCCCTCCGTGGAGCCCCACCGGACAACCCGGGCGCGCGAATCCAGCCCGTCCGGCGTTTGAGGACGGAACCCGAGAGACAGAGTGCCGCGCCGGGGTGCAGGGCGGCGGCGCGGTCGTAGACTCGGAAACACGGACCGACCACCCCCTTTCCAGGAGGTCACTCCCGATGCATGCGAGCGTGGGCGACACCTTGCTGGTGCACGGCAGGACCGTGGGTCAGCACGACCGGATCGCCGAAGTCGTCGAAGTGCTGGGGCAGCAGGGCTCCCCTCCGTACCGTGTCCGCTTCCGGGACGACGGGCACGAGTGCCTGATGTCCCCGGGACCGGACACCGTCGTCAGGCCGCACGAACCGGCCTGATCACCGCCCGACACCGAGTGCCGGCCGGGGGGCGGCCCTGAGCCCCCGCGGCCGGATGAGGCATGACCGGCCCCGGACGAACCCGTACCCGCAGGGGCCCCGGACCAGTGGACCCGGACCGGTCGGCAGGCATCGGCCGGGTCCGACCCGGCCCGCAGTCCGACCCGGCCCGGCCCGCAGCCCGGTCCGGCCCAGTGCGGATCAGCTCCGGCCAGGCCCGCTCCGGACCGCTCAGCTCGGCTCCGCCCCGGTCAGCGTCGCGGTGGCCGCGCCCTGGCCCGGTAGTGGTCGGCCACCACCCGGGCCATCGCCCCGTTCCGGTCCGCCGTGACCTCCTTGGCGGAGAAGAAGCAGTGGCCGCGCACCTCGGCGTGATCCCGTGCCAGCGTGAGATGGCGTGACAGCTCTGCCGGGTCCTGCCAGGCGGCGGGCTGGGCAGGGTCGCCCGCCTTGTAGAGGGCCTCACCGATGTAGAGGTCGACGTCCGTGTCCCGGACCAGACCGCTCCACCAGGGCAGCAGCTTGGCGTAGTCGGCGGCGGCGAAGCCGATGTTCCAGTAGACCTGCGGCACCACATGGTCGATCCACCCCTCCCGCACCCACTTCCGGGTGTCGGCGTGCAGATCGTCGTACGTCTGCACACCCGCCCGCGTGTCCGAGCCGCGCGGATCGGTGGCGGCGTTGCGCCAGACGGCGAAGGGGCTGATACCGAACCGGACACCGTCCCGGACCTTCCCGATCCGCTCCGACATCTCCGCCACCAGCCGGTCGATGTTGTCCCGCCGCCAGGCGGCCTTGTCGGGGAAGTCCGCGCCGTAGCGGGCGTAGGTGGCGTCGTCGTCGAAGACCTGGCCCGCGACCGGATAGGGGTAGAAGTAGTCGTCGAAGTGGACGGCGTCGATGTCGTAGCGCCGAACGGCGTCGAGCATCGCGTCCTGGACGAAGGCGCGGACCTCCGGGATGCCGGGGTTGTAGTACAGCTTCCCGCCGTACGGCAGGACCCACTCCGGATTCAGCCGCGCCGGGTGGTTCGCGACCAGCCGGGACGGGTCGGTGTGGACCGCGACCCGGTAGGGATTGAACCAGGCGTGCAGTTCGAGGCCGCGCGCATGAGCCTCGCGCACGGCGGTGCCGAGCGGGTCCCAGCCGGGGTCGGCGCCCTGGGTGCCGGTCAGATACTGCGACCAGGGTTCGTACGGGGAGGGCCAGAACGCGTCCGCGGCCGGTCTGACCTGGAAGACGACCGTGTTCAGCCGGCGGGCGACGGCGGTGTCGAGGTGGGCGAGGAGTTCCGTACGCTGCTGCCCGGCCGTGAGGCCCGCCCGGGAGGGCCAGTCGCGGTGGGTGACGGTCGCCAGCCACATCCCCCGGAACTCCCGGCGCGCGGCACGCCGCCGCTCCGGCGCCCTGGACTGCCCGGCCGCCGCGTCACCCGCCGTCGTCATCGCGGCCAGCGCTCCCGCCGCCGTCACCACAAACCCTCTTCTGCTGATACGCCCCATGTGTCCGTCCGAGTCCTTCCGCTCCGTCGCCGTGGTCGATCGCCGTTCCGGTCGCCGTTCCGGTCGCGTTCCGGTCGCCGTATCCGCACAGCATGCCCGCCCCTGGCCACCGTCCACACCCGCGCCCGGAGTAACGTCGGAGGGTCGAGGCGGGCACCGCACCCTTACGGAGGCACGCCGAACCGGATCAGCGAAAGGCACGAGGTGACGGACTCAATGGCCGACATTGCACGCGTCGGAGTGGTGGGCTGTGGCCAGATGGGCGCGGGCATCGCGGAGGTGTGCGCCCGCAGCGGCCTGGCGGTGCGGGTCGCGGAGACCACGGGCGAGGCCCTGGAGATCGGCCGCACCCGGCTGCACAACTCCCTGACGAAGGCCGCCGAACGGGGGAAGATCACCGAGGAGGAGCGGGACTCCGCGCTGGAGCGGCTCAGCTTCACCACCGATCTGGGGGAGTTCGCCGACCGCGATCTCGTCATCGAGGCCGTCGTGGAGAACGAGCAGGTCAAGACCGAGATCTTCCAGGTGCTCGACCAGGTGGTCACCCGCCCCGACGCGATCCTCGCCTCCAACACCTCGTCCATCCCGCTGGTGAAGCTGGCGGTCGCGACCTCGCGGCCCGACCAGGTGATCGGCATTCACTTCTTCAATCCGGCCCCGGTGCAGAAGCTCGTGGAGCTGATCCCGGCGCTCACCACGTCCGAGGAGACGATCAAACGCTCCGAGGCCGTGGTGCAGCAGCTGCTGGGCAAGCACGCCATCCGCGCCCAGGACCGCTCGGGCTTTGTGGTGAACGCGCTGCTCATCCCGTATCTGCTCTCCGCGATCCGGATGTTCGAGTCGGGCATCGCCAGCCGTGAGGACATCGACAACGGCATGGAGCTGGGCTGTGCCCATCCGATGGGCCCGCTGAAGCTCTCCGATCTGATCGGCCTGGACACCGTCGCCTCGGTGGCTGATTCGATGTACGCCGAGTTCAAGGAGCCGCTGTACGCCGCTCCCCCGCTGCTCCAGCGCATGGTGGACGCGGGGCGCCTCGGCCGGAAGTCGGGCTCCGGTTTCTACCCGTACTCCTGACTCCCCCGTACGAAGACGCCCCGTGACGGTGCGCCGGGTGGTGTGCCCGGTAAAACTGGGACCAGGGCTGGGACCAAGGCCGGGGCTAGGGCTGGGGCCGAGGCCGGCCCTGGCCCGGTGCCGTTACGGCTGGCCCTGGCCCAGCCTCAGATGG
>NZ_JBSGUP010000663.1:0-4519 GCF_053607985.1 Streptomyces sp. NPDC055078 | reverse complement strand
CCCGCCGCCGAGGGCGCCTCCGCGTCGCGCCGCCGACGGGGAGGCGCCGTGGCAGGCCCCCACCGTCCAGTCGCGCCCGCGCCCGCGCACCGTGTCAGCACAAGGAGAACCATGAACACCGCCGACGTCCCCTCCCGGGGCCCCGACCGGGACGACCGCACGGACTTCGCCGACGCGACCCGCGGTCTGGTCGACCGGTTCGATTCCTGTGTGATCCCCAACAGCCGGGGACGCGTGATCTGGGACAACGACCGCTGGGGCTTCCTGGACCAGGACTGCCCGGAGACGGTCCACCCGAACCTGTGGCGGATCGGACAGCTCAACGCCCACCAGGGCCTGTTCGAGGTCGTACCCGGGATCTATCAGGCGCGTGGCCTGGACGGCTCCAACATGACACTCGTGGAGGGCGACAGCGGTGTGGTGGCGATCGACCCGCTGTGTTCCAAGGAGACCGCCGCGGCGGCCATGGAGCTGTACCGCCGCAACCGCGGCGACCGCCCGGTCAAGGCCGTGGTCTACACCCACAGCCACGGTGACCACTTCGGCGGCGTCCACGGTGTCACCGACCCGCGCGCGGTCGCCGCGGGCGAGTGCGAGATCGTGGCGCCCGACGAATTCATGGAGCACGCGGTCAGCGAGAACATCTTCGCCGGGCCGGCCGTGCGCCGCCGCGCGGTCTACATGTACGGGGCGACACTCCCCGCCGGCCCTCACGGCATGGTCGGCTTCGGGCTGGCCCAGGCCATGTCCCGGGGCACCTTCGGCCTCATACCGCCCACGGTCACCGTTGAGGCCACCGGCCAGGAGCTGACCCTGGACGGAGTGCGGTTCGTCTTCCAGCTCACGCCCGACACCGAGGCGCCCAGCGAGATGAACCTGGCGCTGCCCGACCACCGGGTGCTGCTGGTCGCGGAGAACGTCACCCACACCCTGCACAACGTACTCACCCTGCGCGGCGCGCTGGTACGCGACGCCCACGCCTGGGCCGACTCCATCACCGAGTCCCTCCACCTCTTCGACGACGCCGAGGTGCTGATCGGCTCCCACCACTGGCCGACGTGGGGCCAGGACAAGGTACGGCGCATCCTCACCGAGCAGCGCGACGCCTACGCCTATCTCCACGACCAGACCGTCCGTCTGATGAACCGAGGTCTCACCGGCGCGGAGATCGCGGAGGAACTCACCGAGTTCCCCGGCGAACTGGGCCGCTCCTGGAGCGTCCGTGGCTACTACGGCTCGATCAGCCACAACGTCAAGGCGGTCTACCAGCGCTACATGGGCTGGTTCGACGGCAACCCCGCCCATCTGTGGCAGCATCCGCCGGTCGAGCAGGCCAAACGCTATGTGGCCTGTATGGGCGGCGCCGACGCCGTCCTCGCCAGGGCCCGGGTCTCGGCGGAAGAAGGCGATCTCCGCTGGGTCGCCGAGGTGGTCAACCACGTCGTCTTCGCCGACCCTTCGAACACCGAGGCCCGGGAGCTGCTGGCCACCGCGTACGAACGGCTGGGGTACGCCCAGGAGAACGGCACCTGGCGCAACTTCTACCTCACCGGAGCCAAGGAGCTGCGCGCCCCGGACGCCGAGCCCCCGGTACGCCCCGGCCTCACCCTCGGCAGCATCGACATGATGGGCGCCCTCACCACACGCCAGGTGTTCCAGAGTCTGGCCGTGTGCGTGGACGGGCCCCGCGCCGCAGCCCACCGGCTGCTGATGCGCTGGGAGTTCTCGGACACCGACGAGGTGTGGACACTGCTGCTCGGCAACGGCGTCCTCACCCCCCTGCCCGGAGACGCCCCCGGCGGCGAGAAGCCCCGGCTCACCCTCGGACTGGAACGCACCACGCTCGACCGCATCCTGTCCGGGCGCGTCTCCTTCACCGACTCCGTGGCCGCCGGGGCGATCCGGCTGGACGGCGACGCCGACGCGCTCGCCACCTTCGAGTCCCTGCTGGAGCAGCCGAGCGCCGCCTTCCGCATCGTCCTGCCATGACCACCCGCCACCACCAGCCGAGGAGCACCGGACCACACATGGCGCAGATCATCGAATACGGCAAACTGTTCATCGGCGGCCGGTGGGCCGAGCCCGCGGGCGGCGAGACCATCGAGGTGGTCTCGCCCGTGACCGAGCGGATCGTCGGCCGGGTCCCGCACGCCGGTCCGCGGGACGTGGACAAGGCGGTGGCCGCCGCCCGCGAGGCGTTCGACCACGGCCCCTGGCCACGGCTGACCGTCGCCGAGCGCGCCGAGACCGTCACACGGATCAAGGACGCGCTGCTCGCGCGCCATCAGGAGATGGCAGAGCTGATCACCCTGCAGAACGGCTCGCCGATCGGCTTCTCGGTGCGCGGCCAGGCCCTCGCCCCGGTCGGTATCTTCGGCGCCGCCCTGGCCGCCGCCGCGGAGCTGACCCCGGAGGAGGAACGCCAGGGGCTCACGGGCCCCGTGCTGGTACGGCGTCAGCCCGTCGGCGTGGTCGCCGCCATCACCCCGTGGAACGTCCCCCAGTTCACCATCGCCGGCAAGCTCGCCCCCGCCCTGCTCGCCGGCTGCACCGTCGTACTGAAGCCCTCTCCGGAAACCCCGCTGGACTCCTATCTGCTGGCGGAGATCTGCGAGCGGGCCGGGCTGCCCGATGGCGTGCTCTCCGTGCTGCCCGCGGACCGGGAGACCAGCGCCTACCTCGCAGCCCACCCCGGCATCGACAAGGTCGCCTTCACCGGCTCGGTCGGCGGGGGCAAGGCCGTCATGGCCGCCGCCGCCCAGAACCTCACCCGGGTCTCCCTGGA
The DNA here is from genome assembly GCF_053607985.1 of Streptomyces sp. NPDC055078. Taxonomy (NCBI): domain Bacteria; kingdom Bacillati; phylum Actinomycetota; class Actinomycetes; order Kitasatosporales; family Streptomycetaceae; genus Streptomyces; species Streptomyces sp. NPDC055078. The sequence continues at coordinate 1,734 of NZ_JBSGUP010000663.1, read as the reverse complement.
GCTGGGCGGCAAGTCCGCCGCCGTCGTCCTGGAGGACGCCGACCTCGACGCGGCGCTGCGCGTCATCGTCGGCGCCACCTGCGCCGCCAACAGCGGCCAGGCTTGTGTCGCCCTCACCCGCGTCCTGGTACCCGCCTCCCGTTACGGCGAGGTCGCGGCCGGGCTCACCGCGGCGTTCGGCGCACTGCGGGTCGGCGACCCGGCGGATCCCGCCACCGTCGTCGGCCCGATGACCACCCGTACCCAGCGGCAGCGGGTCCTGGACTACATCCGCATCGGCCAGGAAGAGGGCGCCAAGCTGCTGACCGGCGGCGGAACACCGGCCGACCGGCCGACCGGCTGGTACGTCGAGCCGACCCTCTTCGGCGAGGTGACCAACGACATGCGCATCGCCCGCGAGGAGATCTTCGGACCCGTCGTCTGTCTCATCCGGTACGAGACCGAGGACGACGCGGTCCGGATCGCCAACGACTCCGACTACGGCCTCTCCGGCGCCGTCTTCACCGCGGACGCCGAACGCGGCAAGCGGTTCGCCCGGCAGATCCGCACCGGCACCTTCACGATCAACGGCTTCCGCCTCGACCCCGCCGCCCCGTTCGGCGGCTTCAAGAACTCCGGCATCGGCCGCGAGTTCGGACCCGAGGGTCTGGCCGGCTACTTCGAACACCAGACCGTCCACCTGCCCGTCCCGCCCCGCCAGGGCCAGGGCACGCGAGCCCAGCAAGATCCATCAGACAGGCCCTGACCCCGCACCCGAGGAGAACGAACCCATGCGTGCTGCAGTCCTCCGGAAGACCGGCGACGAGTCCCTCGACGTCGTCGATGTGCAGGCCGTGTCCTTCGGCCCCGGACGCGTCCGGATACGGATGCACCGGGCCGGCCTGTGCCACTCGGACCTCTCGGTCATGAACGGGGTGGTGCCCCACCCCACCCCCTGCGTCCTGGGCCACGAGGGCGCGGGCGAGGTGATCGAGGTCGGCGATGGCGTCACCCATGTACGGGCCGGGGACCGGGTCATCGTCTGCTGGATGCCCCCGTGTGACACCTGTCCGTCCTGCAAAGCCGGCGACGGCCATCTGTGCCGCAGCGGCTTCCGCAATCTCGCCACACCCAACTTCCGGCTCGAAGGAGCCACCCTGCCAGGGATGTTCGGCGAGGGCGTCTTCGCCGAGGAAGTCGTCGTGGCCGCCAACGCCGCGATGCCGATCCCGGACGACCTGCCCTATGACATCGCCGCCCTGATCGGCTGCGGCGTCACCACCGGCATCGGGGCCGCGCTCAACACCGCCCGGGTGACGCCGGGTTCCTCCGTGGCCGTCATCGGACTCGGCGGTGTGGGCATGAGCATCGTCCAGGGCGCGAAGGTCGCCGGCGCCGCGCAGATCCTCGCCGTCGACCCCACGCCGAACCGGCGCGACTGGGCGCTGAAGTTCGGTGCCACCGAGGCGGTCGCCCCGGAGCGGGTCAAGGAGGCGAAGAAGAGCCTCACCGGCGGATTCGGTTTCGACTACTCCTTCGAGGCCGTCGGCAGGCCGGCCACCCTGCGCGCCGCGTACGACGCCGCGCGCAACGGCGGCGCCGTCTGCCTGGTCGGCGTCGGCGGGCAGCGGGACCTCCCCGACATCAGCATGGGCGAGCTGGTCGGCCACGAGAAGAGGATTCTGCCCTCGTTCTACGGCGGCGCCGACGTCCGCCGGACCATGACGAAGGTCATCGACCTGTGGCGGGCCGGGC
>NZ_JBSGUP010000662.1:0-4527 GCF_053607985.1 Streptomyces sp. NPDC055078 | reverse complement strand
GGGTGCGGCCCGCCGACGGTTGCCGGGGCCCGGTCAGCCGATCGTGCCCGCCGCCGCCAGCTCGTCGAGCTGGTCGTCCGTCAGTCCGGCTCCGGCCAGGACCTCCCGGGTGTGGGTCCCGATGACCGGGGCGGGCCGTGGCTCGTCGGCGGGGGTGGTGCTCAGCCGGGGTGCGGGGGACGGCTGGAGCCGGCCGTCCCGGTCCGTGAAGTACAGACCGCGCTCGGCGTTGTGCGGATGGGCCGCCGCTTCCGCGATGCCGAGTACGGGTGTCACACACGCCTCCACGTCCTCGAAGACCGCCGTCCACTCGGCACGGTCGCGGGTCGCGAAGATCTCCGCGACGCGCCGGACCATCGCGGGCCAGGAGCCACGGTCGTGCTGCTCGGCCATCAGGGGATCGTTCTCCAGCCCGAGGGTCCGCAGCATCGCCGCGTAGAACTGGGGCTCCAGACAGCCCGCCGCCATATGGCCGCCGTCGGCGCACTCGTACACCCGGTACCAGGGGGCGTTGCCCGCGACGCCGTTGCCCGGGTCGCGGCCGTCCTGCCACTTGCCGCCGCCGAGCTGTCCGAGGATGCCGGCGAGCTGGGACACGGTGCCGTCGGTCATCGCGGCGTCCACGATCTGGCCGTTGCCGGTGGTCCGGGCGTACAGCAGGCCGGAGACCATGCCGAAGGCCAGCATCATGCCGCCACCGCCCATGTCCGCGACCAGGTTCAGCGGAATGACGGGCGGACCGCCCGCCGTGCCGATCTGGCTCAGCGCACCGGAGATCGCGAGGTAGTTGACATCGTGGCCGGGGGTACGGGCCAGCGAGCCGTTCTGTCCCCAGCCGGTCATCCGGCCGTAGACGAGCCGGGGGTGGTCCGCCATGCACTCCTCGGGGCCGAGCCCGAGCCGCTCGGCGACGCCCGGCCGGAAGCCCTCGATGACGGCGTCGGCGGTGCCGATCAGCCGGCGCACCGCGTCGGCGCCCGCCGGCTTCTTCAGATCGACGGAGACCGAGCGGCGGTTGCGGTGCAGTACGGGGTAGACGGACCGCTTGCCCGCGTGCGCGGGCGGGTCCACCCGGACGACCTCGGCGCCCTGGTCGGCCAGGAGCATGCCGCAGTAGGGAGCGGGCCCGATGCCGCCGAGTTCGATGACACGTACTCCGGCCAGCGGACCGGTGGATGCGGTGGTGCTCATATCGGTGGGTGTCCTTCGATGGGGAGTCCCCGGCGGACTGCGCAGGGCCCGCCGGGGGATGGCGGTCCGTCCCGCGAACGGGGGCGGATCGGGTACGGGATGGTGGTGAGAGGGGGATGTACGGGGCGGGAACGGGCGGACAGGTGTGCGCGGCAAGGTGCCGGACGGTGGGGCAGGCAGGGCAGGCGGGGCTATGACCCGTTGACGGCTTCCTGGGCGCCCGGCCAGAACTGCTCGCGCACCTTGCGGCGCAGCAGCTTGCCCACCACGCTCTTCGGCAGGGGTTCGCGGGAGATCAGCAGATGCCGTGGCTTCTTGACCGGCCCGACCCGCTCCCGGGCCCAGGCGATCAGCTCGTCCTCGTCCGCCGTGGCGCCGTCGTTCAGGACCACCACGGCGAACACCGACTCGCCCCACTTGTCGTCAGGGACCCCGACCACCGCGACCTCCTGGACGCCGGGGTGCGCGGCGAGCGCGTTCTCGACCTCCAGCGGCCAGATGTTGAAGCCACCGGAGATGATCATGTCTTCCTTGCGGTCGACGATGTGCAGGAAGCCTTCCTCGTCGAGGTAGCCCATGTCCCGGGTGCGTACCGCGCCGTCCGGGGTGAACCGCTCGGCGGTGGCCACCGGATCGCCCCAGATACCGCGCATGGCGCCCGGTGTCCTGAGACAGATCTCCCCGGTCCGCCCGACCGGCAGGACGTGGTCCGACTCGTCGCGGATGGTGATGGCGGTGTTGACCGTGGCCCGGCCCGCCGAGGTGAGGATGTGCCTTTCCCGTTCGGAGCCGCCCGTGCGGTGGTGGCGGGGCGTGAGAACTGTCGCGGGCAGGGCTTCGGACTGGCCGTACGCCTGGTACATGATGTTGCCCCACAGCCCCATGGCCGCCCGCAGCGTCCGCTCGGAGATGGGCGCCGCTCCGTAGAAGACGGCTCTGAGGCTGGAGAGGTCGTACCGCTCGGCGTCCGGCACCGACACCACCATCTGGATCATCGTGGGCACCAGCAGGGTGATCGTGCACCGCTCCCGCTCGATCACCCGCAGCAGCTCCACCGGGTCGAACTTGCGCATGATCACATACCGGCCGCCGTTCGCCAGCACGGGCCAGAGGTTCAGTCCCGCGGCATGGGACATCGGCGAGGCGACCAGATAGGAGTCGCTCTCCTCGAACGTGACCCGGGACAGCATGTTCTCGATGCCCATGGCCAGCCAGGCGGCCCCGGTGTGCACGATGCCCTTGGGCCTGCCCGTCGTCCCTGCCGAGAACCGGATGATGTGATCCGCCTCCATCGGTACGGAGACGCCCGGGGGCTCAGGGGACGCGGACGCCAGCAACTCCTCGTAGTCATGGTGGTCAGGGCGGTCCACGTGCCCGGGGTGGTCCGGGCGCCCGAGGTCGCCCGGGCGGGTGGTCGGCCGCCCGGTCTCCGCGTCCTCGTGCACGACGACGATGTGCTTGAGGGCCGGGAGCAGATCCCGTACGGCCTCGATACCGTCGGCGTAGCTGTCCTGGACGATACAGACGCTCGCGCCCACGTTCTCCAGCATGAAGGCGTGTGTCGAAGCCGGGTTGAGGGCGTAGAGCGGACAGCGGACCATGCCCGCCAGGGCGATACCCGCCGCCTGTTCGACCGCCTCAAGCCGGTTGTCGGCGAGCACGGCCACCCGGTCGCCCGGCGAGAGTCCCAGACCCGCCAGGGCATGGGCGAGCCTGCGCGCACGCGACACCAGCTCGCCGTACGTCTGGTGCCGCCCCTCCGAAGTGACCGCGACACAGTCCCGGTACATCAGCTGACCCTTGTCCAGGATCGTCACAAAGTCCACGGTGCGCGCTCCCTCGCCATGGCCCGGTCATTGACGTCGCGCCGAGGGCTCGGCCAACGGATCCCCCCGCTGGGCTCGCCCGAGGTCCTGCCATCGCTGATTCCCACAGTGGTGAAGTCCTTTCGGGCGGACGGCCGGTGCAGGTCGGTCACGCGACCGTGCCCCGGGCATGCGCTTGATGAGCGGGAGAGGGGTGCGGGTGCGGACCGCTTCCGGGACATCGAACGAGGGGTGCAGGCGCGGACCGCTTCCAGGACGTCGAACGAGGGGGTCATGTCCGGGCCGCCTCCAGCACATCGAGCGAGAGGCTCCCGTCGACATCCCGGGACACCGAGCAGGTGACCCGGGTGCACAGGCCCCCGAACCGTTCGCGCAGCGCGCGGCCGGCGGCGGCGGGTTCCCCGGTGATCGCGAAGGTGCTCAGTACGTCGTCGTCGATGAGCCCGCCCATCTCCTGCCAGCGCCCCCGGGTCGACAGCCGGTGCAGTTCCTCGTGGAGTGCGCCCCAGCCGTGGAGTTCGAGTACGGGCCGGTAGGCGGGGGTCGACGCGTAGAAGGCCAGGCGCTCGCGGGTGGCGGCGACCGATGCGGTGTACTCCTCCTCGGTCCTGCCGGTGGCCACCAGCACATGGCAGACGACATCCGGTGGCGGCCCCGCCGGACGCTCTCCGGCGGCTTCCGCCTTCGCACGTGCCGTGTTCAGGGCGGGCAGGGTGACCTCGCGCAGATACCGGGTGGAGGTGAGCGAGTGACAGAGCAGCCCGTCGGCCACCTCCCCGGCCACCGCGGTCATCATCGGCCCCACGCCCGCGATCCAGATCCGGGGCGGCCCGGACGGCACGGGTCCGGGGTCGAACATGGGGGTCATCAGCGTATGGGTGTAGAAGTCGCCCCGGAAGTCGAGGGTGTCGCCGGTCTCCCAGCTGTGCCAGATCGCGCGCAGCGCGCTCGCGAACTCCCGCATCCGGGCAGCCGGACGGGACCAGGGCATGCCATAGCGGCGGGTGATGTGCGGCTTGATCTGCGACCCCAGCCCGATCGTCAGCCGCCCGCCGGACAGCCGCTGGACGTCGTACGCGCTGATCGCCAGGGTCATCGGGGTGCGGGCGAACGCGACCGAGACCGCCGTCGCCAGCTCGATCCGTTCGGTGCTCCCGGCCGCCAGCGCGAGCTGGATCAGCGGGTCGTACCGTGTCTCGAACGCCAGCAGTCCGTCGGTACCGCGCTCCTCCGCCCGCCGGGCGGACGCGGCCACCCGCTCCGTGCGCCCGCCGAAGGAGAAGTCCGTCCTGAACGGTGCGGTGGTCGTGGTCATCCGGTGGCTCCTCGGGGAAGGTGTGCCGGCCGACTCCCGGCCGGGAATCCGCGGATCGGGCGAGTGGATTCGGTAGGGGCGGCGCCGCGACCGGAAGGTCACTCGGCGGTACCCGGGGCAGGCGGCGGCGGTGCGACCGGCAAGCCGCGGGCCGCGCCCAGGGGCTGAGACCGGTGCGCCCTGGCCGGCCAAAGG
>NZ_JBSGUP010000661.1:0-4529 GCF_053607985.1 Streptomyces sp. NPDC055078 | reverse complement strand
CACCTGGTCCGCCGGCGAACTCCTGGCCTGGACCGGATGACGCCCCGCCGGCGCTCCGGCGGCGGCCCGCCGCGCGGGGCGGTCCCGTGCCGCCGGTCCATGCACTTCGCCGAGGACGGCGCGATGGCCATGCGCGCCTCCAGCGACGAGGGCGCTCAGGAGGCCGGATCCGGCTCGCGCGCCCGGCGGGCCCCGGCGGCCCCGCCGCCTCCGCACGGCGGCACACCGCCCGTTCAGGCGAGCGAACGAAATCCGGCTGTTTCTTCGTCGTTCCGGATGAACTGAGCCCGTCGTACTCACCGTAACGTCGGAGCCCATCCCCCTTATCGGAAGGCTTCGACGTGACCGCTGATTTTCACCGACGCGCCATCGTGGCCGATACACACAACGATCTGCTGGACGCGGTGGCCACCCGCCGTCCGGATCGCTGGTCGGACTTCTTCCGCGAGCGCTGGCTGCCGCAGCTCCGGACCGGCGGTGTGGACATCCAGGTCCTGCCGGTCTTCATCGACGACCCGTACCGGCCCGAGGGAGCCCTGCGCCGCACCCTGCGCATGATCGAGGCCGCCCATGTGCTGGCCGAGGGCAACCCGGACAGCGTGGCCCTGTGCCATGACGGTGACGAGATCGACAGCGCGCTCGCGGAGTCGAAGATCGCCCTCGTCCTGGCGCTGGAGAGCGCACCCGGCGTCGACGCCGATGTGGAACTGTTCCACACCCTCTACCGCCTCGGTGTACGGGTCGCCTCCATCGCCCACTGGGGACGCACCCCGCTGGCGGACGGCAGCGGCGAGGACGCCACCGGATCGCGCCTCACCGAGGCCGGCGTACGGGCCCTGGCGGAGATGGAACGCCTCGGCATGATCTTCGACGTGTCCCATCTGGGAGCGGGCGGAGTGGCCCACGCGCTGGAGCTGGCCACCCGGCCGCTGATGGCCACCCACTCCTCCGTCCGCGCCCTGCGCGACCACCACCGCAACCTCACCGACGACCAGTTGCGAGGCGTCGCCGCCACCGGCGGCGTCATCTGCATCAACTTCTTCCCCTCGTTCCTGGACGCCGACCCGAAGGGGCACACGGTGGAACGGCTGGGAGACCATATCGAGCACGCGGTGTCCGTCGCGGGTATCGACCATGTCGGGCTCGGGCCCGACTTCGTGTACGAGGTCATCACCGATCTCACCCCGCCGTGCTGTGAGGACCTCGGGTACGGGGACATCGACCCGCTCGCCGTCCTGCCGGGACTCTCCGGACCCTCCGGGCTGCCCCTGGTGACCGAGGAACTCTTCCGGCGCGGTCTGCCCGAGGAGGACATCGCCAAGATCCTCGGCGGCAATGTGCACCGGCTGTTCCGCGCGGAACTGGGGCGCCCCCGATGACCGTCCCGCGGCCCCCGGTGACGACCTCGATCCCGGAGGACCCCATGAAACTGCCCCGTATGCTGGACGATCTGCGCGAGCTGGTCGAGTGCGAATCCTTCTCGGCGGACCACCACGCGGTGGCGCGCAGCGCCTCGGTCGTCGCGGCCCAGGGCGCGCGCCTGCTGGGGACCGCCCCCGAGACCCTGGTCATCGGCGGGGTGTCGCATCTGCGCTGGACCTTCGGCACACCCCGGGTCCTGCTCATCGGTCACCACGACACCGTGTGGCCGATGGGCTCGCTGGCCACCCATCCGTGGTCCGTGGCGGACGGCATCGCCCGGGGGCCCGGTGTCTTCGACATGAAGGCCGGTCTGGTGCAGATCTTCCACGCCCTCGCCTCGCTGCCGTCCCTGGACGGCATCTGTGTCCTGATCACCGGTGACGAGGAGGTCGGCTCGGCCACCTCCCGCGAGCTGATCGAGGAGTCCGCGCGCGGGTGCGCCGCCGCGCTGGTGCTGGAGGCGTCCGCCGACGGCGGGGCGCTGAAGACCGCCCGCAAGGGGGTGTCCTGGTACGAGATCACCGTACGGGGCCGGGCCGCCCACTCCGGTCTCGACCCCGAGAAGGGGGTGAACGCGGCCGTCGAGGCGGCCCATCAGATCCTCGCTGTCGAGGGTCTCGGCGCCGTGGTGAACGAGGGCCTGCCCCGGTACGGTCCGACCTCCACCAGCATCACCCCGACCCTGGTGTCGGCGGGGACCACCGGGAACACCGTCCCGCCCCTCGCGACCGTCTCCGTGGATGTCCGTGTCCCCACCGTGGCGGCGCAGGGGCGGGTGGACGAACTGATCCGCGCCCTGCCCGTCCGCACCCCCGGCGCCGTGGTCGACATCGACGGCGGGCCCAACCGGCCGCCGCTGGAGGCGGCGTCATCGGCCCGGCTCTTCGGCCTCGCACAGGACGCCGCCATCCGCCTCGGTATGGAGCCGCTGCGGGAGGCGGCGGTCGGCGGCGCGTCCGACGGCAACTTCACCGCCGGCGTGGGCTGCCCCACCCTCGACGGCCTGGGCGCCGTCGGCGGCGGAGCACACGCCGACGACGAACACATCGTCGTCGCCCATATGCCGGTGCGGACCGCCCTGCTCGCCGAACTCATCAGGGCGGTACTGCCATGAACGCGAACGACGACGAGGCCGAGCTGGTCATCCGCGAGGTGCGCGAACTCGAAGAGTTCCGGGAGATCGACGCGCTCTTCGGTGCCGTCTGGCAGACCGGTCCTGGGGGCGGACCGATCAGCGTCGAGCTGATCCGCGCGCTCTCCCACTCCGGCAACTATGTGACGGGGGCCTACCGGGGCGGCCGGATGGTCGGCGCGTCGGTCGCCTTTCTCGCCGCGCCGCCGGGACAGGCGCTGCACTCCCATGTCACGGGTGTCAGCGAGAGCCGCGGTATCGGCTTCGCCCTCAAACACCATCAGCGCGCCTGGGCGCTCGCCCGCGGGCTGAACCGGATCACCTGGACCTTCGACCCGCTGGTCCGCCGCAACGCGTACTTCAACCTGTCCAAACTCGGCGCCACGCTGGAGGAGTACCACACCGCCTTCTACGGCCCGATGCAGGACGGGATCAACGGCGCCGACGACTCGGACCGGGTCCTGGCCGTCTGGCGTATCGACGAGGAGCGGGCCACCGCCGCCGTACCGGCCGGGAGCGCCGGCGAGCCGCCCGCACCCGTCCTCACCCAGCGGGAGGACGGACACCCGCAGCTGCACAGCACGGACGAGCGCGTCGTGCTGGTCGGTCTGCCGAGTGACATCGAAACCCTGCGCCGGACCTGTCCGGCCGCCGCGACCGCCTGGCGGCTCGCGGTCCGCGAGGTGCTCGGCGGCCTGCTCGCCGACGGAGCCGGAGTCGTCCGCTTCCACGGCAGAACCGGCTATGTGGTCGATCTCGATCCGCAGCTCTCCCCGTCCCGGCGCGAACGTACGAACACACTGGAGTCGCAGAACCGATGAAAATCAAGGGAATCGAACTTCGCCGTATCGCGATGCCGCTGAAGGCCCCTTTCCGGACCTCGTTCGGCGTCGAACACGACCGCGACGTCCTGCTGCTGCGGGTGGAGACCCCCGACAGCGAGGGCTGGAGCGAGTGCGTCGCCATGACGGAGCCCCGATACAACCCCGAGCACGTCGACGGCGCCGCCGAAGTCCTGCGCCGCTTCCTCATCCCGGCGCTCCCCCGCGACGTGGACGCCAACAGGGCCGGGCACGCGATGGAGCCCTTCAAGGGCCACCGGATGGCCAAGGCGGCTCTGGAGACCGCGATCCTCGACGCCCAGCTCCGCGCAGCCGGGGAGTCGTTCGCCTCCTACCTCGGCGCCACCAAGGACCGGGTGCCCAGCGGTGTGTCGGTCGGCATCATGGACTCCATCCCGCAACTCCTCGACACCGTCGAGGGATTCATCGCCGAGGGCTACATCCGTATCAAGCTGAAGATCGCCCCCGGCTGGGACATCGCCCCCGTCACCGCCGTACGCGAACGCTTCGGCGACGACTTCATCCTTCAGGTCGACGCCAACGCCGCCTACACCCTGGCCGACGCACGCCATCTGGAAGGTCTCGACGGCCTCGGGCTGCTGCTCATCGAACAGCCCCTCGCCGACGACGATCTCGTCCAGCACGCCCAGCTCGCCCGGCGGCTCAGGACCCCCATCTGCCTGGACGAGTCGATCGACTCCGCCGCGCACGCGGCGGCCGCCATCTCGCTGGGCTCCTGCTCGATCATCAACATCAAGCCCGGCCGTGTCGGCGGCTACCTCGAATCCCGCCGTATCCACGACATGGCGCGGGCACACGGCGTCGCCGTCTGGTGCGGCGGCATGCTGGAGACCGGCATCGGCCGCGCCGCCAATGTCGCGCTCGCCGCCCTCCCCGGGTTCACCCTCCCCGGAGACACCTCCGGCTCCAACCGCTACTACGCCACCGATATCACCGCCCCCTTCGAGCTGGTCGACGGCCACCTCGACGTGCCCACCGGGCCCGGCACCGGCGTGGAACCGAACCGTGACTTCCTCGACGAGGTCACCACGGCCAGTGAATGGATCGCCCTGTGACCCGCTGAGAATCGCTGAGAACCCTCCCGCGCGAAGCCGTGTGCCCGGTCCCCGGAC